>JAZRYI010000129.1:0-3920 GCA_045600665.1 Bacteroidaceae bacterium | reverse complement strand
TTTGACTTTTTGACTTTTTGACTTTTTGACCGTCCTCACTCTCATGGCGGTCTCTCCTCCAGCACCGAGGCATGGAGAGTGCCGATGCAGTACTGGCGAATCTCGCGAGCCATGCGGCTGTTTCGGCTATAGTTCAAGATCATCGAAAGATAGCTGTCGGTGATGTGATACATCCGCTTCACGCTTCGCCTTTGCTTCTTTGTCAAGAGTACCATTTTTTCCATTCCCTTAAAAATTCTATTTTTAACTGCTTTGATTTCTGACGCAAAGGTAAAGGCAAAAAAAAGCCCCGACAAGCAAAAACCTGTCGGGGCAAAATAGTCTAAAACTTTCCCTAAACTTTCCTTAAACTTTCCCTAAACTTTTCGTGCCAATCATAAGTCCATAAGCTCGGCAATGATGAGATACTTGTTGAAAGTAGCACCTTTGACTGGAGCGTTCAAAGGATCCCAATCTTTCACTTCTTTCTTGAACGAAAGCACATTCAGCGACGAAAGGTCATCCGCATTCAGTTTCAGGTGCGGATACAGTCGCTCCAGAATCGAGACAGCCGTGCCAAAATCGCCATCGCTCACCATGCGTCCCCACATCATGTACTTGCACACCGAAAACCACAGCCTGTTTGTGGTGCCGATATGCGTCAGCACTCTTTCCACCTTCCTTTTCAGCTCATCCTCGGTCAGAGGCTCTTTCTTCCTTTCCTCCGACGCATCGCTGCCATACACAATCTTCAGTCCGCCATTCTCAATGTTATCGCCCTTCACTATGACGATGCCACCTTCCTTTACTTCCATAAACTTTTCCATTTTGTTATAAAGCGAGAAGCGGAGTAATGCAACAGCGAATCTGAGCTGGAATTTCTTCACCACTGAATGCAATATCCGCCCTCGCCGTAGTTGCGATTACTACTGCGGGACATCAATGCATCACTTGGGTGAAAATAGAGTTCCAGCTCAGATTCCAAGATAATGACTTATATCATGCCTCTGCTGCTAATATGTAAAAGGAGTAGCAGCCACTCCTGTGTATTTGTTCAATAGAGAACAATAGTAGATTGGTCTATTTTTTTCACAAGCAACAGAGGATAGCTATTTCTATCGCTTCTTTGTATTCTATTATATGTTCATGCCACAAAAGTAAGCATTTCATTTGACACTACAAAAAACTCTTGCATTTTTTATCTTGCAAGAGCTGAAGTCTATCCTTTTTTCACGATTTTCATGCCACCTTCTTTGATAACATCACCAAGAACATTGTAGTTGTTCACTACGCTGAGCGTTCCATCGCTCTTCTTCCTATTGCAATCAGCACAAAGCATCATTCCATTAGCAAGTTCCGTTTTCCCACCTTTGCTCCACGGCTTGCGATGGTCTGCTTCCATATCGCTCAACTCGAAATGCTGTCCGCAACCAGGGCAAATGCCACCTTGCTCTTCGTACATCTGTTCTTTCTGTGCTTGGGTGAAAGCACGTATTGACAGGTATCTTTCGTCGCGAGTAAGAACATACTCAATAATTCCTTTCTTATTTGTCACATCGTCGTCTTTCAGCAATCGAGAAACCTCTTTCGCCACATCATCGCTATCATAGAAAGTTTCATGATGAGCATTATACAGAGAGCCCCATTCCTGCCCCTTCATTATGTTGATCACTTTTTCACCAAATATCTTGTGAGCCCAGTTGATGACATCTTGGAAGTATTGCCACTCTCTATTGGCATTCTTATCCATTTGGTGATTTGCCATGTACTGACAGATCTTTTCGTTCTTTTTACCTTTAACGTCTTCTCTGTCTGCACACCATTCAAGCACATGCTCCAAAAGAAGTTGTCTGTTTGGATCACCAGCAACAAGACCATTGTTCATCTTTGATGCAACACAATTACGTTTTGAAAATTTACGCTTTGCATCAGTCAGCCATTCGCCAGTATAGACAGCATTGCGAAGCTCTTGTGCAGTGAGTACCTCGGTAGCTATGTTGATGATTTCAAACCATTCCAGCTTTTCTTTATCTGTACCTTCGCAGAAATACACTTGCAATGGATAGTCAAGAAAAGCATTTCTCTCTTCATCAGTCAAAGTATGGAAATAGGCAGCGTTGATAGAGAACTTCTTGCCGACATACTCACAAATGCTGATTGTGCGCTGCTGTCCGTCAAGCATCTCGTATGTGCCATCGGGATTGACTGCCCAATACATCACATTGATAGGGAAGCCACGCTTCACGCTCCTAATAACCTCGTTTCTCTTATTGTCATCGTACACGAAGTTTCGTTGGTACTTAGGGCGAACATTAAGCTTGCCACCATAAGCAACAACACCTTCATCGTCCATGTCATTATAACCGGCAGTAAGTTCACGGATTGTTATTTGTTTGAGGTCTATTTTCATATTATATCTGCTTGTTTCGCCTTAATGATGATTCTGCTATAGGGGCATTTATGCTCTCCGTTTATCGTGTATGCAATATCTGTTCTCCCTCTATAGTTCTTGGTAACTCCTATCGATGCAGCAAGTTTTCCGCTGCCCATACCAATAATTTCAAATTGTTCAGGATTGTAGCTTGCGAGAAATGAATCTGGAACTCCCATCATCCCATAATAGTTTTGGGGAATATCTGCAACATTCCTAACATCGATAGCGTCCAGATTATCATATTTTGGGTAATCATTCGGATTATAGTTTTTATACAAATCTATTCGCTCTCGCCTTTTGGTATGTTCCAAGTTTGTAAACCACGCAACACCAGGCACCCTAATCATTCCTTCTTTATGATCATTAGCTGTTGCATAATCTTCATAATGCAGATTGATAAAATGGGCAGCTCCACCTGCAAATCCATATCCCAGCCAAATCTTGTTTTCTTTAACTAAAGGAAAAATCTCTGCATAATGAAGTGCATTTTGATGTCCTATTATCAAGAACTTCTTATCATATTTTATCAACTGTGCTACATACTCCCTGAACAAAGAAAATGGGGGATTTGTAACGACAATATCAGCCTCTTTTAGCAATTCCACACATTCTTTGCTTCTAAAATCGCCATCACCTTTCAATGGCATAGCAGTAGCAGCTATCTTTGTCACATCGGGATTATTGTCATCTCCCCCTCGATAATCCAACCACACGGCTTGTTCGCATGCTTCTGTAGAAAATAAGTCTGGTTGATTATTCTTGTAGCATGTAGTAATCAATCTCTTCAATCCAAGTTCTGCAAAGTTGCGCACAAAATAAACAAAGAAGTTGCTTATCTTAGGATCATCACAATTGCAGAGCACTGTTTTTCCCTTGAAGTGCTCTTTGTAATGACGCAGTTCTTTCTCTATATCCGTCAACTGTGTATAGAACTCATCTTTCTTGGCTTTCTTAGCCTGTCCAAGTGATGCGTTTTTCGCCATAATAATTCTTTTAAAATTCATATTTATTCACGCCATCCCATTCAGCATCAATCTGAATGCTGATGCCCTCGCTCTGGGTGGAGTCTATGCTCACAGCCGAGCGTGTCGTCTTCGTGATTTCTTCGTCCTTGCTGCAACACATCAGCAGGGGAAGGAAGGGAAGGAGGAAAATAAGTCGTTTCATGATATTTCTGTTATTTATTCGATTCTGATTTCTTTGTATTTCAAGTTTCCTGTCGTAGCCGTGTCGAGAGGCGGCATGTAGAACGTGAAGCTGACCGTGTCGTGCGTCTCGAAGAGGGCACGGATGCTGAGCTGCTTGTGGTGCAGGATGCTGTCGAGCATGGAGGCGTAGGGATCGAGAAAGAGGCAGGTTCTGTCTCGCCAGCTTTCCTTCGTGCCGATTGTGCCAGCCATGCAGGTGTGCTCTTCGCCATTGTCCCACTTCATTTTCAGCACAGGGGAGCGGAATGCGTCGCCTGTGAGCGAGAGGCAAATCTGCGGAGCCTGATTGCTGATGAAGG
>JAZRYI010000128.1:0-18443 GCA_045600665.1 Bacteroidaceae bacterium | reverse complement strand
TCATATGTCAATGATATATGCAAAGCTGCATGTCAATTATAGCCACAAAGACCAATATTACAAAACGAGTAATTTTAACACTTTACTCTAAAATGTTAAATCTCCAAAAGTAGTTTTGCGATAATGGCCTGAATAGTTACCCCCATTTTGCAACTAATAACGTTTATTTTTTGAAAAAAAAAGAAGGTCTGCGCCGACTAACAATTCAACCAAATCCAGCCATATTACAGACGTTAGCTTTGCGAATTGCAAGCTCTCCATAATATGGCTGGATTTGGTTGAATGCTTGTTGCAGAATATATAAAATCAGCAAGTGTACACGTTGGCTTACTTCACCATGACCTTAGCCGCCTTCTTGCCGCTCTTCACGATGTACACGCCCGGTGTCTGTGTGGCATTGGCAGCCACTTTAGCTCCAGTGGTGCTGTACACGTCGAAGTCGGTGATGTTCTCAACATATATCACGCGGTTCACTTCGTATGGCACGATAGCCGCGCCGCTTGTAGTCACAACCTCCACTTCCTCGATGGCAGTAGGGGCAGAAGCGCCGTCCGCATAGTTTGCCACTACCACCCATCCGAGGTCGTCGCGCATATTGGTTGCATTGAGCTTGGTGCCGTCCGATGCTGTGGTGCGAGACGAATCCACCACGCGCTTGATGCGAGTGCCCACCACGAATGAGTTGCCGTTCTCGTCCTTGATGCTCTCATCGTTCTGGCGGCGCAAGAGAGTGCCTGCATCATAGTTCATTGTCTGCAGGTTAGCGAAGACTTTAGGATTGGAGAAGCGGAGCGTGTCAGTGCCGTTTCGGAAATAGTTGAGGCGGTATGTGGAACCGTATATCTGCGAGTCCTCACCCTTGCCAGCGGCTATGATGATGCCGCTCTCCTCGTCCACCATGCCGATGCCTGGGGCGATAGCCATGTAGCACACGTTCTGGTTCACGCCGCTCTTCTTGCCCACCTTGTCCTCATACATAGTGATGCACTTGAAGCCAGTGTTTGTCACATCCTTTATCTTTACGATGTATGGATTTGTCTTGATGCTTGGATTGCGTATCTCTGTGAGCACGATTGGCGTCACGCCTTCGGCAAATGGCTGATTGAACGCCACTTGGCAAGTGTCAGTCATGTTCACCTTTGCCACGCCCACCTCGCAGTCAAGACCGCCGTAGTTGTAGTTGCCTTCTTTCACAGCCATGAACGACACTTCCTCGTTCTTGGCAAAATCAGTTGACTCGGATGTCACCCAAGGCATGATCTGATAGCTGAACTTTGCCTTAGCCACATTAGTGACGAGGTTGCCTGGCTGCAGCTTAGTGTTGGCATTGCTCACAGCACCCATGAACACGGCTGGGTTTGCCTCGAAGGATTCGGAGAAGTCCACGTTCACAGCGTCGAGTCCTGTAATGGTCATCTTGCCAACCTGGAACTCGCTTGTGCCCTGAGCCGAGCCGAGTGTCACTGATGCCTCGTCAGAGTAGCGCACCTTGCCGTCAGAGTCGTGGTTGGCAATGCGGAAATACACCACGCCCGACTTGTCGGAGATGTCGAGCTCTGGCACCTTAGTGTATGAGACAGAAGGGGTGTTGGTGCTGATTTGCCCAAGGTTTGCAATCTCCACATACTTGTTGCCCTCGTCAGCCACCTTGCGCTCAATGCTCACATAGTCTGTCTGCTTGCCATTGAGGTGCACCCACGAGAGGGTGACGCGCTTCGAGGTCTTGCTTATCTCGAGCTTCAAGTCGCTTGGCGACCAGTAGTTCCAGCCCATAGTGTATTCATTTGCATCCACGTATGCAGGGTTGGACATCAGTTCGCCATACCATTCGCCAGCCTTTGTCAGCTTGCCGTTCAGCACGATGGCGCGGCAATCCTGCACCCAGTTGTAGAATGCGTATCTCTCCACGTGAGGATGGCTCTCCAGATTGCTTACGATGTCCTTGATGGCATCAAGCTCAATCTTCTGGTTAGCCGCCGAGCCCGAAGTGTCGGAGCCTGGCCATGAAGTCCAGTTGGCGCCATAGTTCCACTCCGTGATCCAGATTGGACGCTTGTACTTGTTGTATGTCTGATCCATCTGCCAGTAGTAGTTGCCGCCATTGTTGAGCCAGTAGCAGTGGTCGGCGATGAAGTCGATGCGGCAGTTGTACTTTTCGCACAGGCTCATGAAGGTAGAGAGCCAAGTGCCGCGGCAGTCGCCCGACATGGCTGGCGATCCCACGCGCAATCCACCGCTGTAAGCCTCGTTCTGCCAAGAGCCTGTAGCGCCGAACATGCGCGACTCTATCTCTTCTGGCTTGATGTACTGCTCGCGCTGGTCGCCTTGGTTGTCTGGCTCATTGTTGCCAAGCACGGTGTTGACGGTGTTCATGCCATTGATGCCGCTCCACGAAGGCCATCCCTCATGGTGGTGCTGCGGAATGTACTCCATCTTGTCGTCCTTCCAGCCTCCGCCGTCCCAGCCATAGCGCCATGTCACGTTCAGCTCGTCGAGCAATCCAGGGTCGCCCGCTGTGCCTTTCTTTGTCACGTTGCGCCAAGGGAATACGCGGATGAAGCCTTCACGCCCAGCAATGTACTTGCCGTAGCTCACCTTGCTGAAATCGACCTCCACGTCGTGGTCTTGAGCAATGAACACTTTGCTCCATCCTTGACCGTTGGAGTTTGTGCCGATGGTTGCCATGTAGCCGCGCTTCAGCTTGAACGACTTGAAGTTGTTCACCCACTGGCCAGAGGTGTACTTTGTGTATGGCACGAAGCTGTTGATAGCCTCGCCGCCAAACTCAGCCTCTGTATATACTGTCAGAGGATTGTATTTCAGCTCGGTGTGAGGATACACGATGGCGCCATTCTTGTATATCTCTATCCAGCAGTTCTTCTCGTTCTCAGCCTTCTCGCCATTGATGGTGATGTTGCCGAGCCATGCTTTTGCCTTCGATGGCTTCAGTGTCTCAAACACCACCACTGCATCCTCGTTCTGTATGTCTATGCTGCCTGAGGTGGCAAAGGGCTGCTTGTCTGTGATGACGTAGTCCACAGCCTCTGTGAGAGACACAGCCTCAGCGCACTGACTCACAGTCTGTATTGTGTTCTGCGCATTTGCCGTCAATCCGAATGCCAGCAAAGTCGCAACGGTAAGTTTTCTCAGTTTCATATTCTTAGGTCTTAGTATTAGTATATGGTTTTAGCTTTCGCTATCTTCACTTTGCGGTATAGAACTCTGTTATTCTGTTGATTGCCCTTGTGCACACAGGGCAGAAGTCGAGCACCTCGTTTATCTTCATTCTGCACTCCTGAGCAGGACGGTAGCAGCCCTTGGTCTGATAGCCAGCGCCCTCAAACACGCCCACCACCTGAGTGCACTTGTTCAGCGCCTCCATAGCCTTAGTGTCGTTCACGCTGATCTTCTTGAAGTCTGGCACCTTAGGATCGAGTGGGGTAGGGATAGGCTGCTTCTTTGGCATCATGTCTGCCCACTTGCTCTGGAAGTCGTGCAGCGTTGTGATGTTTGGTTCCCAAGGCTCTGTGTCGGCTGGATACCATTCCTCTGCCATGTCGTCGTAGGCATACTCGTCGGCAAGACCTCCGTATGAGTGGCCGAACTCATGCACGAACACTTGCTTGAAAGTAGGGTGGTCGCTTGTGGAGAATGTGACCTGGTTGTATATGCCGCCACCGCCGTATGTGTCGCTGTTGACGAGCACCATGATGTGCTCGAATGGCACGCCCGAGAGCACGTCGTAGATTCTGTGCATGTCCTGGCTCATCAAGTAGCGGTTGGAGTAGAAAGTGTCGTAATGGCTGTTGGCTGGAGTGCTGTGCCATACGCCTTTGTGAGGCACTGACGGACCGCTCTCCTTCGATGGAGAAGCCACTGCCACCACATTGAACTTGTCTTTCAGGCTCTTGAAAGGCTCTCGCTCGAACAGGGCATCCGCAGCTCTCTGGCAGTCGGCATAGAACTTGCCCATCTGCGCCTCTGTATAGCCCTCTGCCACTATGGCCAAGTCCACGCATTCTGTCAGGTTCACGCCCTCGAATGGGTCATACTCGCTTGCCACATAGTCTCTCTTGGCGTAGGTGTCGTTCTTCTTCGCGCTCTTGTTGCTGTCATCGCTGCCGCTGCCTTTTCCTTTCCACACATAATGGAAAGGTATGCCGTTGTCGCCAATCTTGCGGATGAGGATGTCCTTAGGGTTCACGGTGTGAGTCATCTCGCTCACCACTTTCTGATGATTGTTCGTGAGCGTGATAGTCACATCCACCTCGTTCTTAGGATATGGGATGTTGTAGCTTGTCTGGAAAGCGCGCTTCACGTGCTTTGCCTCGTCATACTGCATGTATTCCTGGAACAGGGTGCTGAATGTCCACACGTACAGCACCTTCTGCGAGCTGTGGTCGCGCACTGTCAGTTGTCCGTTGCCATTCAGGAACTTCTCTCCCAGGCGGCTCTTTCGCCCTGCCCACTTGTCCTGCTTGTACATCTGCTCCAAGTAGATGTCCTGCTTGTTCACGTCGCCAGCGAAGATGTAGTCGAGGCGAAGTGTTGCATCTTCAAAGTTCTCGTCAAAGTTCTGTGCCTTTGCCTCATTTGTCATCATCGAGGTGCCCAGCACAATAGTCATTAATATAGTATATAAGCGTTTCATAGGTTTTGATTATTAATAGTCGTTACAAATATACGTAGATAATTTCATTCGTGCAAATCATTCAGCAATTTGTCTTGCAAATATTGCCCTGTGTAGCTCCATGCGCACTGTGCCACCACTTCTGGCACGCCTTCAACCACAATGTTGCCACCCTCCTTGCCACCTTCAGGCCCGAGGTCTATCACATGGTCAGCGCACTTTATCACGTCCATGTTGTGCTCAATGATCACGATGGTGTGTCCGCGGCTTATGAGTGCGTTGAAGGCAGCCAAGAGCTTCTTGATGTCGTGGAAATGGAGTCCTGTGGTTGGTTCGTCGAAGATGAACATCGTAGGCTTTGCCCTCTCCTGGCTGAGGTAGTAGGCAAGCTTGATGCGCTGGTTCTCGCCGCCCGAGAGCGTGGATGAAGTCTGGCCGAGCTTGATGTAGCCCAATCCCACGTCTTGCAGCGGCTTGAGCTTGTCTATCACCTTCTTCTGCTTGTGCTCCGTGAAGAATTCCACTGCTTGGTTTATGGTCATCTCGAGCACGTCGAAGGCGCTCTTGCCCTCAAACTTCACATCCAGGATGTCGCTCTTGAATCGCTTGCCGTGGCACGACTCGCACTCCAGCACGATGTCGTTCATGAACTGCATCTCCACAGTCACCGTGCCCTCGCCCTTGCACTCCTCGCAGCGTCCGCCATCAGTGTTGAAGGAGAAGTAGGCGGCTGTGTAGCCCAGTTGCTTGGATAGCTGCTGGCTTGCATACAGCTTTCTTATCTCTTCCCAGGCTCCGATGTATGTCACGGGGTTGCTTCGCGACGATGTGCCTATAGGATTCTGATCCACGATGTCCACATGCTTGATCATGTCCACATCGCCCTCCAGTCCGCTGAACTGACCCGGCTTGTCGTTGTTCTCGTTCAGCTTTCGGCTCAGTCCCTTGTAGAGAATCTCGCGTATGAGCGTTGATTTGCCCGAACCCGACACACCCGTCACGCAGGTCATCACGTTCAGCGGCACCTTCACATCCACGCCTTTCAGGTTGTTCTCTCTCGCGCACTTTATCTCTATGTAGTTGTTCCACTGGCGTCGGCTCGAAGGAATCTCTATCTGCTCCGTTCCCAAGAGGTAGTCGAGGGTGTGAGACTTCACTCTGCCGTTCTTCTGCAGCTTTGCCAGCTCCTTCTCGTCCTTCGGATTGCCAGCATACACAATCTCTCCTCCCAGTCGGCCTGCATCAGGGCCAATGTCGATGATGTAGTCTGCGGCACGCATTATCTCCTCATCATGCTCCACCACCACCACCGTGTTGCCCAGCTGCTGCAACTGCCTCAGCACATGGATGAGCCTCTGCGTGTCGCGCGAATGAAGACCGATGCTTGGCTCGTCCAGTATGTACATGCTGCCCACAAGGCTGCTGCCAAGGCTCGTGGCAAGGTTGATGCGCTGGCTCTCGCCACCCGAGAGTGTGCTGCTCATGCGCGACAGCGTGAGGTAGCTCAGGCCCACGTCCACCAGGAATTGCAATCGGCTCTTTATCTCCACAAGCAATCGCTTAGCCACTTTAGCCTCAAGCTCCGTCACCTTCATCGTGCGGAACCACTCGCTCAGCTCGCTCACAGGCATCTCGCACAGCTCCGTGATGGTCTTGCCCCCCACCTTCACATACTCAGCCTCCTTCTTCAGTCGCTTGCCGCGGCACGTTGGGCACACCGTCTTGCCCCTGTATCGAGCCAGCATCACGCGATACTGTATCTTGTACTGATTATCTTTCAGCATCTGGAAGAATTCATCTATGCAAATAGAGCGGTTGCCCCATTCGTTCTGCTCCTCCACGCCATGCCAGAGAAAATCCTTCTGCTCCTGCGTCAGTTGGTAGTATGGGGTGAACACAGGGAAGCCATGCCTCGCCGCTCTCCTCACGAATTCCTTCTTCCATTCGCCCATCTTGTCTCCCTTCCAGCACACCACGCATCCATCCTGCACCGACAGCTCCGTGTCTGGTATCACAAGGCTCTCGTCAATGCCTATCACCTTGCTGTATCCCTCACACTCAGGGCATGCGCCCACAGGCGAGTTGAAGGAGAACATCTGGTCTGTAGGCTCCTCAAACACTATGCCGTCAGCCTCAAACTTCAAGCTGAACTCATGCACATCGCCGTTCACCTTCAGCATGCACTTGCCGTCGCCCTCATACAGAGCCGTCTGGGCAGAATCCACCAGTCGCGAGATCGTAGCCTTGTCGTCGCTCACCTTCAGGCGGTCAATCACGAGGCATATCTGCTTCCCGTCCTTCTTCTCCCTTGCCAGATAGTCGGCAATCTTCACAAGCTCCCCATCCACTTCTATTCTGAGGAAACCAGTCTTTAGGTCTATGTCCAGCTGCTCCTCCACGCTTCTGCCGCTGCGTGCTATCAGCGGCGTCATCACCATGAACCTCGTCCCCTCAGGGTAGGAGAGCATGCACTCCACTATGTCGTCAGTCGTGTGCTTCTTCACCTCCTTGCCGCTCACGGGCGAGTACGTCCTGCCTATGCGAGCGAACAGCATTCGCAGATAGTCGTATATCTCAGTGCTCGTGCCCACAGTGCTTCGCGGATTCCTCGACGTCACCTTCTGCTCAATGGCAATGGCAGGCGAGATGCCCTCGATGAAGTCGCACTCAGGCTTGTGCAGTCGTCCTAAGAACTGGCGCGCATACGTGCTCAGGCTCTCCACATAGCGCCTCTGCCCCTCAGCATACAGCGTGTCGAAAGCCAGCGACGACTTGCCCGAGCCGCTCACGCCCGTTATCACCACCAGCTTGTCATGCGGGATCTGCACATCCACATTCTTCAGGTTGTTCACGCGCGCACCCTTCACCGTTATGTAATCCTTCAATTCGTATTTCTGCTTCATCATGTGTTCTTTTTTTCTCTTTTTGCAAGAATCAATCCTGCGCACCATCCAGTTCATTGATTACCTGCTCCACAAACTCAATCGTAGCATCATAGCCAAAGCCGCTCAATGCCGAGATGTCAATCTCATGCAGGAACTGCTTCCCCTCGTCAGTTGACGTTATCGCCCCCCACATCTCAGCCGCAGTGAAGTGCTGTCTCGCAAAGACAGCCTTAGCCTTCTCTTGCATGGCGCTATCTATCAACTTCTGCTTTTTGTCGTTGTAATACTGATAGTTCTCGCACAGAGCACTGAGACTGCGATACGCGCGCACAATGTTCAGCGCCAGATCCTTATCCTTGATTTTCTGAAACAAGGCAGAGTTCTTGAGCAGCTCCAGCGCCTCGTCGCTGACACGAGCAGGCGAAAGCTCAAGAGGCACATTGCAATACACCCTCATGGAGTCCCTCTCGCAAGCCTCAAAGTTGCCATAATACTGCATGAGATACTTAGCCGCCCTGCTTTCCACATCTATATGCTCCTGCACCTCACGCATGATCTCCACATTATCCTTCAGCTCAGCGCTCACGAGCATCAAAGCCTCATGCACATTTTTCTGCTCATTCCTTTCCTCTATCCAATCCGTGCCAGCAAAAGTGATGACAATGCCAAGAAACACCGAGAGGAACTCCATGATGAAGTTCTCCCAGTTCTGTCGCCTGCAAAAATCAGCGATGCATCTGAACGGATTTCCAATCCTATTGTTTTTCTCCTCCATATCACGCAATTATAAAACCATTACTCATAATCATTGCAAATGTACGGAAAAATAAGCACAAAACAACCATGCGTCCCCCATTATTTGCCAAAACACCAGATAAAACCCCAGCCACCAAGCAGAAAACACTCCAAAACCCGATCTTTTTCTTTCACTTCTTTCAAAATGAAATTAGCTTCGACTGATTCCCCTCCATTTCAAGCCATCTGACCGCTATCTAAACTAAGGCTCGTTATTCCGCTACAAACTAAGAGCTTCCATTTGAGAAAAGAGGAAAGAAAAGTTCCCAAAGATTGGTGGTCTTTGGGAACTTTGTGTTATTGGTTTTGCAAGAGAGAACCGAAGCTCGACGAAGTCAAACGTCCCCTTGCAATCTCTCCTATTGCAATTCCATTTCCTCGATATATCTGACAATATGTGGACGCAACAGCGGAATGTCATTCACCAATGTGTCCCAGAGTCCCTCTTTGCTTATTTGATAATACTCATGCACCAGGTAATGGCGCATTCCGCGTATTACCTTCCATGGCACATCTGGGTGAGAATCCACAAAAACATCAGTCAGTCTGTATGCTGCTTCACCAATAATCTCAGTCATCTTCACAATGCCATAATATCGTATCTTGTCAGAGTCAAGATTCTCAAATGTCAACTCTGGCAGAATCTCCATCAAGGTGTCTCTATCTGCTCCAAGATATGGCATAGCCTATCTTTGTCCCTAACAGTTTCTCTCATATATCAAGATTCTATCTCTGTTAGCAGATTCGACAGCAAACGGCATCAATGTGCCTTCTTCCACCAAATCGACCTCTCTTCCGAGCGTTTCCTCCAATTGCTGCTGAATGCTGATTATCGTGAACAATCCCACTCTATTATTCTTGCGATCATACTGAACCATAATATCCACATCGCTGTCTGGCCGCTCCTCTCCACGAGAGAAACTTCCAAACACCCAAGCCTTCTCCACAGGTTTTGTCTTGAAGCACTCTTGAATAATATGTGTCATGTTGCTTTGCATGATGCTGATTCATTGCTTTCCGCTTGCAAAGTAACGCATTTATTTTCAATCCACCAAAAGAAAAGCCGATTTTTTGTTTCATCCTTCATTTTGTCTGGTATCCAAAGAAAAAGAAGAACGCTGCGCTGAAGAAGAGGGGGAACAAAAATCTTCTTTTCTTTTCTTATTCTTTGGATGTTTTTTTCTTTCTCATCCATTTGAGGACATCTGACCACTCCGCTTACATTTGAGAAAAAAGTTCCCAAAGATTGGTGGTCTTTGGGAATTTTGTGTTATTTGTTTTTGCAAGAGGGAACCGAAGCTCGACGAAGGTAAACGTCGCCAGCTTCACCTTTTTTTTATTTGTCTGTGAAAAGTTTCACTGTAGAATAGAACTCTGAAATGATGGCTTCAAGATTAGGATTGTCATTTCTTGCAATAATCGTTGCATAATTCATAACATTCTCAGCATCTCTAATCGAAGTGGATAAGAAAACAAAATTTCCTTGTTTGCTGTATCCAGAAAACCAGTCTTGAAACAATCTATTTCGCAAAGCCTGTTTGCCGTCAATCGTTTCGCACAAATACAACATAGTCTTATTGTTAGAGTTGAAGAACTCATCAACAATAGCAACAATGGTCTCTTTGACTTTAGTGTCTCGTGGCGATGCCTTATGTTCCACATTTACTATGGCAAACTCGTACGCATCGTCTGACAAGATCAAATCAGACTTTTCAAAGCCCACAGACAACAGAATGCCGGAGTCAGTAGAGAACGTAACAAATCCCTCCTTCACAAAAGGTCTCACCTCGTAAGGAGCATTGCGATTTATGGCTTCTATATTCAGTTCCATCACATCACAAATACATTATCTGCAGACAGACCTGTTGTTTTTTCATACTCAACAACAAGAGCCTTGCGCACTTCTTCCAAGCTTTCGCGTTTGCGTTTTTTTGATTCTGTCAATCGCTTAAGGAAATCTTCTTTCTTTACATCTATTTGTATCATACTTCTCCGATTATTTACAATACGCTTGCAAAGTAACGCATTTATTTCCAATCCACCAAAGGAAATACAGATTTTTTCTTTTTCTCCTCCATTTGAAGACATCTGACCGCTTCGCTTACATTTGAGAAAAAGAGAAAAGAAAAGTTCCCAAAGATTTGGTAGTCTTATGGAACTTGTGTTATGGGTTTTGCATGAGAGAAACGAAGCTCGACGAAGTCAAACGTCCTCTCTTGCAATCTTTTGCAATCAAAAAAGGTCAGAATGAGAACCTGTACGAATCAAAGTAAGAACCTTCACCGAGTCATCATCTTTGCTGTAGATCAGTAGCCAGTCTGGCTCTATGTGGCATTCTCGCGTGCCAGCAAAATCGCCAAATAAGGCATGATCCCTATTTGCAGCAGGCAATGCTTCGTCATTTGCCAGTTTCAAGATTACATCGTTAAGTTTGTCCTCTGGCAAATGTCTTTTCCTTGCCAACTTCAAATCCTTCTTATACTGCCCGGTGATATCAATTCTTCTCATTCCGCTACAGCCTTTAGGTAGTCTTCAAAAGTTTCGCAGCGCGTAATGTTGTTGTCCTCACGTGCTTCGCGAATTGCTTTCAGAGTTTTTCTCTTTGCTGGCGATGCCGTTTCCTCCACCTTGAACAATCCAAGAGAAAGAATATAACTTATCGTCTTCTTTGCAATCGCATTCCTTTCGTTGTATGTCAATGAAATTGTTGTCATAGTGAATCCTTTATTTTTTTGCAAAGTAACACATTTATTTTCAATCCGCCAAAGGAAAAGCAGATTTTTTGTTTTCTTCTCCATTTGAGAACATCTGACCGCTTCGCTTGCGTTTGAAGAAAGAGAAAAGAAAAGTTCCCAAAGATCATTGGTGGTCTTTGGGAACTTGTGTTATGGGGGGGGCAAGAGGGAACTGGAGCTCGACGAAGTCAAACGTCCTCTTGCACTCGGAATGAGTGGCTTTATTCTTTGATTTCTATTTCAAGTTTACCTTTAGGCACTTCGATGTGATAGCGGCGATGCTTAGATGTGATGGCAAGATGCTGGGATTCCTGTTCTTGCCGCTCAAGTGTTTCTGCTTTGCCTTCCAATATCCAGCACACGCAAGCTATGACAATAAAGAGAAAGAGGGAAATGAACACAAAAGCATACATGAAGATGCGAGTGTCATCCTTCAGTTCTTCGTCGCTAAATAGCTTGAGTAGCGGGACTATAACACCGCCACTGACGAATGCAACACATTGCGCTTGGAGGATTTTAATCAATCCATTAACCTTGTGCGATGTTACCTTCATAGTGAATTGATTTGTTCTTTGTTTCGTTCTTGATGGCTCTGCTTATGACATAGCAAGCGATGACTGCGAATAGCGTTACGCCTACCATTGGGATGAGCCCTATTAGAATATCCATTATACTTGATTTTTGTTAAACAAGATAGTAGTGCAAATGAATTTTGTGCAAATATATGACATTCTTTTTTATTATGCAAAAAAAGATGTTTCTTTTTTCATTTGAGGCAATCTGACCGCTTCGCATTTGAAAAAAAGAGAAAAGAAAAGTTCCCAAAGATTGGTGGTCTTTGGGAACTTTGTGTACATTTTTATCAATCGTTCCATTTGTCAGATAGGTTCTCACTGAATTTCAGAAATGCTTCCGTGATAATATCATACTCTGGGTGTTTTTTGCAAAGTATAAGAGACGCAAAATATTCTTCTCCGTCCACAACCACACTTGCAGGTATAATAGTGTACAATTCTCTGGATGCCTTCTGCTCAAACCATATTTTGAAAATCCTATTCCTCGCACTTTGTCTTCCGTCAGAAGTGTCACAAATGTAAAGTATGCATAGCTCGTTGTTCTTGAAGAAATTCTCCACAATCGCAGCAATAGTGTCTCGCACCTTTATGTCACGCGGTTGCTGTTTGTTGTCAACATTATCTATGCACAATTGATATGAATTGTCTATGTCAAGTGTGTAGTCTATAACAAAACTAATTTCGTACCTTACTCCATGGTCAGTTACGAACACGAAACTATCCTCCCCACTATTTGCAACTTTATATGGAGAGGTCTCATTTATGCTATTTGTCGAAAGGCTCAGCATATCTTCAATGTTCCGAAGCCCTTTGCATTGAGTTCAGCAATGCTTGCGCCATTCCTGCGACACTCCTTGTATTCTTGCTTTCTCTGTGCCGCATTTTTGACAAACTGCTTGAAGTCTTCTTTCGATTTGAATTTCATTTCTGCTATGCTCATAATACCAACGGAATGAATTGTTTGTGCAAAGGTACGCACTTTTACTCACTCCAACAAAATTTTCCTCTCACTTTTTCAAAATTAAAATCGTACTTAGATTTATTCTCCTCGATTTCTGTTCATTTGACAGCTCCGCTTGCATTTTCGAAAAGGATATAAGAAGAAATCTGCGAGTTTTATGGCGAGGCAGTGGTGGTGAAAGGGTGAGTGCATGGAGGTAGGTTGAGAAAAAAGGGAAACGAAAAGTTCCCAAAGATCATTGGTGGTCTTTGGGAACTTGTGTTATGGGTTTTGTAAGAGAGAAACGTCCACTCTTGCATCGTTTGGAAGCTGTTCTATAACTATTATTTATATCTTGTATAATCAAGTGTTTCTAATGGAACTATATCACAATAACTTCCATTGCAGAAAATTATTGTAATGTATATCCCATTTGTATCCTTGTCACCAATCTTCCAGTATACATTCATGGATGTAGCTTTTGCTAGTTTATCTATGACATAAGCACAATCTTTATGATTATTTCTCTTAAACAGACAAGTAATACCCCTTGCTCCTGTTTCCTCGTCGTGCTCCACCCTTACGCCTAACATTTTTTCGTTATAAACGTATGTGTCTCGAATGAATAAAAAATATGACGGATAATTTTGCCTTTTTGTGTCAATTATTCCATATTTGGCGACTGTATTCATGAGTGTTATTGGATTGGTGATTCTAAATAGATCATCAATATTGTTGATTGATTTTTGCTGTCCATAAACAGGAGGAATTACGGCTGATAGAATTAATAGAAATACAAATACTCTATTCATAATTATTAATGTTATTAAGTTAGTGAATAATACTCTTGTCTGTGCTGCTTTTGTCCTCCTACCAAACACAATGCATGGGCGACTCTTGCCCAGTATTGCGGTGGTAGGAAAACCGATGAAGACAGACAAGAACACCCACGCAAAACGCATGAGCATTCACTATGCTGTTCATTGGTCTTCATTGATAAGTTTCCTACGCTTTCAATACCCAGAACAAATAGCAAACACTATTAATTATGTAATCCAAACGGATGTGATTCCGAAAGGATGTTGCAAAGATATAACAAATTGGACAAACAACCAAACAATGCACGATATTTCTTAAAAGAAAAAAGCATCACAGAGAGAATGAATCCTGCTGTGATGCCTTTTGTGACGGAACGCTTTATGTGAACTAGATTTTTGTTTTTGCAAGAGCTCTCGCACCTACACCTTCATGAACTTTGCTTCCGCACCTTCTTCGCCAATCGCTTTGATCAGTCCTTTCTGCTTTGCGCGCTTCACCTTTTGCTTGAATGAGTTGGGGCTCCCTTCCAGCATCTTGTGCATGTCGGCATAGGTGAAGGTGGAGGGCAAGCGGTTCAGCCATGCTGGGGTGAGGTCGGAGGCGATGAGGTCGTTGAAACTGTCGCGGCTCTGGCGTATCATTGCCTTGCCAAAAATGGTGAACTGCTTGTCGAGGAAGTAGTCGGCAAAGATGGTGCCCCATTCGGGCAGCGACTTGTGTGGCTTGGCTGCGGAGAGGTAGAAGGAGCGATCTTCTGGCGTGAGCTTCAAGAGCTTGTCCACCTCGTAGTAGAGCTGCATGGCGCAGGCGAAACGGAATGCGATGCGTGCCACACGACCACTCAGCGAGTTCTTCACGCAGTCGTGAATGTTGTGCGACTCACCCTCAAACTGCATCTTCCACTCATTCAGCCTCTTGTCCAGCTTCGGAGTGCTGAGCGAGCCTTCCATCTGCATCAGCATCTCGCCCACCTCTCTCAGCTGCGCCTCCTCCTTGGCGGTGTGCTCGGCTATGAGCTTGTCGGCGCTGTGAGTCTTGGGCAGGAGCACGATGGCAAGCCGGTTTGCCAATCCATCGCACACATCGCCATGGTGCTTGATGAGCATGTTGAGCGCAGAGCGAGTGCCACTGGTGATGACCACCCAGTTGGTCTCCGAGCTCTTGTTGACCGATGCTCCCACCTGAGTCAGATTGCCATCATCGTCGCCCTCGAAAGCAGGGATGAGCATAGGTGCTCGGTCGTAGCTTGCCTTCTTGAACTGTCGCACCATTCCGGCAAGCTCTGTCTCCAGAGTGAGCAATGTCCTTCCGCTCTGTGCCACCTCAAGCTGACCATTGGCTGTGGTGGCAGTAGGCATGATGCGCACATCGGGAAACACCTTGTTCGCCTCCCTCTTCTCCTTCTTCTTGCCCTTCTCGCCATTGCCGCTTGCCACCTCAGCCTTCCAGTTGCTGCGCTCGTCCATGGCACGCTTGTGCCTGTCTCTGAACGTAGCCATCACAGCCTTGGCTGGCAGGTAGCTCACACCCTTGCCCGAGCCGCTTGCACCGTCCAGATGAAGGAGCGCCCTCAAGCGGTCAGCAGGGAAGTTGCCCATCTTCACCTTCACTCTGTCGGCAAGGCACATTGCCAAGGCAAGAAGCACCATCATGGCAGGGAATCTCAGTCCTGGAGCAAGAACACGGAGCGCCATCTGCAAGCACTTTGGCAAGGCAGGAAGCATGGCTTCAAATTCGGCACATTCCTCAACGGACAGGTACGCGCTCTGCTGTGCATCCATTGCTTGAATCTCCTTTATCAGCCTGCCCATCACTCTGCCTTTCTTCGTGGCATCCTTGCTTCTCAGAAACTCCACCGAGTCTCTGGCAATGTCAGCCAGCTCCTTCTCATCGTCCTTCAGGCGAGGCAAAGCACTCATCACAAGCTCTGCGTCCATGTCCAGATATGGAGCAATGTCCCTTGCCAGATGCATCAGTGCATTATGCCGCTCGCCCTCTACAGGCACGCTGCCCTTTATTGTGCCGCTCATCTGCAGGTGCCCCCAATAGGCACTCACGATGTCAGTCACCTTCACGCCCTCTATTCTCAAGTTCTCGTTATGCGAAACAAGAACAGGCTTTTGCTTATAACAATCTCCAGTCTCATGTCCTTCCGTTTTCGTTTTAGTTTCCGTTTTAGTTTTAGTTTTAGTTTTCGTTATCGTTTTCGTTTCGGGGAGAGGGTCAGTCTCGAACAGCCGCTCATTGTCCACATACAGCACATCCTTCCTTGTCACTCCAAACGATGCCCTGCACGCATCCTTAGTCACAGCATCAATCTCCACGTCCATCACCCTGCCAAACCATCTCTGCGCCTCAGGAATCGTCATGCCCTCGGGGGTGACGAACACCACTCTCAGCCCCTCGCCCGAAGGTGTGACATGCACGAGAGCCACTTGCAGCTCGTCCACCCTTGGCTTCAGTTTCTCCCACAGCGGCATTGGGTCGATGTGGTCAATGTCCACCATGGTCAACCCGCTGAGGTGGGCAAACTCTGCCTTGCGAGGCTTGTCGCCGTCAAACCAGGCGTGGAAGCAGAATCCAGGCAGGAACTTCTTCAGCTCCTGACGCTCCTTGTCGCTCCCTGCAGCCCTCACGCGCTCTATCTGACGAGCCACGTCGTCATCGTCGAGCATGGCATAGAACGTCTCCCTTGTGCAGAGGAAGGGAAACGTGTCGCGGTAGCTGTGCGATGGCATACGAGCCTTGTCGTATGCCACCAGCTTCATTTGTGAAAAACCCATCGCTCACTCTTGCCTTTACACAATGTTATACTCATTGATAGTATCTACAGCCTTGGCAAGGTCGAGCTTCATAGCGTCGAGCTTGTCCTGGATGCTCTCGCCACGACGAATGCGCATGGTGAGCTGGAAGTCGTCGTTCTTGAGCACGCGCACAGTGGCGAATCCGTTGTGGATAGGCGGATTCTTCGATGTGTCCTTCTTCTCCGGAGCCTTGAGCGTGAGCTCAATCTCCTTTGTGGCAGGATTGACGAAAGCGTTGGCTTTCACCACCTTGTTCTCGCCGAAGCGCTCAGCTTCGTCAACTACAATCACGGTGTAGTTTGGATAAAAATGCTTCTTCATAATCTTCTTTCCTTTCTTATAGTCTTCTGATTAAACCTTCTTGATATCAAATCCCTGGAACACGAAGTCCTTCACTGTGAGATACATCTTGCCAGTCTTCTGGCTGTGACGCTCGTCGGCATCAATCTTGAATCGCGCCTCCACAGGAGCGCCCTCGCTGATAGCCACCACGTCGTCCACCTTCTCGCCACGGAAGCGAACAGGAATGTAGTCGCTCACCTCATAGCCATCCACAGTCTCCATTGCCTTGAGCACAACGTCGATGCTGCGCCATGGTCCCTTGATTGTCTCGCCCGACTGGGCCTCATACTTCTTGATAAGTGTTGCCTTGATCTTCATAAAGCTGTACTTGTTTAGTTAATAATAAATGTTGATTCTGATTGCCGCCTTTTTCTGTTGGCGATGCAAATTTAGAGACAAAAAAAAGACCTTGGAAAATAAATCCAAAGTCTCCAATATAAATCCAGCTTTAGTCCAATTCTGGATTATTCCCTACAGTTTAACTTGCCCCTGCCAGTTCTTGTATCCAGCCCTGTACAACCCTGCATCCACCATCGCTTTGTGCAGGTCTTTGCTCACAATGCCCTTCGCGAATTTATCCTTATAGGAATTGACCACACTTATCACCTCTGTGTCCTTGCTTCTTAATTTACAGCTCCGTACGAACTCATCCACGGCAGCCTTGTCCTTGAAGAACGGCTCAAGCAGCAACCTGGCTTCCCCGTCCTTATCGTCCGTTGCCTCTTCCTTCTTCTCGCCAAAGTGGTAGTGGTTCTCCACCTTCTGATTGTCATGAATGTCGAACATCGGTCCATTGATGGTGATGTTGCCGGGGAACGAAAATGATGCCCCGAATATGTCTTTCTGATCTGCCATGCCTTACATCAGTTTTGCTGTCACGCTGTCATTGTCGTGAATGTCATTCACCTTCTCTATGTTCACCTGCTGCATCGCCTTCTTCTCCTCCTTCATCCATTGCCTCAGCTCTGCAGCCTCTTTGCTTCTGCTCAGCTCTTTCAGCATCTGAGCATAAGGCTTTGCATCGTCGGGCGAACCCACGCTGTTCTCCTTCGCAAGCTCCACCATGCGTTTCACGAAATCATCCTCAGTCTTTATGTTTTTCATCTGTCTGTTCGCCTCTGCCAAGTCATCCTTCATGTCCTTCATGCCAGCCTTCAAATCTGCATTCTCTTGCATCAGCTTTGCATTCGCAGCTTTCAGTTTCTCATTCTCCTTCTGAACCGTTTTCAAGAACGTGATGCAGGAATCCATAGAGAGGGAGGGGATACTATTTGACTTCCGTGTTCTTAAGTAGTGTTCTATTACGCCAAATGTATTAGCACCGCAATATCTCCTTAAATAGAGAGGTAAACCCGCTGCGCCAGATAACATCCCGTATGCTAAGCAAAATAGACGCACGAAATTTAGTCTGCCACAACGAGATATTTTCGCTATGTTTACTATTCGAAGTTGAGCGGATTCCAACCCCCGATTTTTTCTAAAAACCCCGATTGCATCATTCAAGTCTTCAATATCATCACCAATCTCTATCGTGTCACCAAATACTTCTTCATAAGCATTCTCCAATTCGGTGATCATGTCTTCCGTAATCTCAAAATTCCTCGCTTCTTCTGTTGTCATATTACTACTATAGATTGTTATTTTTCTTGCATTTTTATTAGAGATTGCAAAGATACACATCTTTCATCTCATCTCCAAAACAATCACCCCTTTTTTTCTCAAAAATAGCCCTCCAGAGTCATGTGGCAGGTGTCGCGGGTGTCGCAGGTGTCGCAATTCCCTGACCGTTTCTCTCATTTTTCTTCATGCAGTCCCCCTGATAGAAAAAAGTTTAAATATATAAATATATTTAACCCCAAAGCTCTATAGCGATTCTTCTTTTGCGACAAACGAACGACGGTCAGAAAATTGCGACACC
>JAZRYI010000127.1:0-67364 GCA_045600665.1 Bacteroidaceae bacterium | reverse complement strand
ACTCAGAAGTGATTGCACAAACGTGCATCTGGCAAGCGCAGTCGCACTTAGGCTCATACTGCTTCACGATTTGTGCCCAAAGCATACGAGCTGCACGGAACTTAGCGATCTCCATGAAGTAGTTGTCGCTAACGCCCATGTTGAACTTGATACGCTTAGCAGCCTCAGTAGCTTCAATGCCTGCAGCAACCATCTGCTCCATGTACTCAGCACCCCAAGCAAGAGCATAGCCGAGCTCCTGGTAGATGTAAGCGCCGCAGTTGTTGAGCGTGATAGAGTTTACGTTGATGCACTTGTAGCCTGGAAGTTCAGCGAGAGCCTCGATGAGTGGCTTAGCCTCAGCGATGACTGCCGACTTGTCCTTGCCCTTGAGAAGAATCTTGTTGATTGGGTCGAAATTGATAGAACCCTTGAGCTCAGCGAGAGGGTAGTTGTTCTCCTTGAAGTACTCAACGAGAATCTTTGCGAGCTCCACGCTCTTGCACTGGCAAGTTGTGAAGTTGAGTTCTACATACTGTGGAAGGATGCCGTTAAGAAGCTCTGCAACGAACTCCTTGCTTACCTTCTCACCAGCAAAGTCGAAGCCGATAGAGTCAACGCCCTTGTTGAGGATGTCGAGAGCCTTCTCATTTGCTGCCTTAGGACACTCAACGGTGATGTTCTGACGAACATACCAGAGGTTGTTGTCCTTCTTGTTGCCACGAACGAATGGGAATTCGCCTGGAAGAGAGTTCACAGCCTTGAGGTTCTCATTGTCCTCACGGCGATAGAAAGGCTGCACGTTGAAGCCTTCGTTTGTTCTCCAAACCATCTTCTTGTTGAAGTCAGCGCCCTTGAGGTCAACCTCAATCTTTGCCAACCACTCCTCAGTGGTAGGGGCCTGAAACTCCGAGAAGAGTTTTTCCTGATTATTAGCCATAAAATATTGTTTAAAGTTGTTGTTATATTGCTAAATACAAAGTTAATGCTTTCGTCAATTAACTCGCAAAGGTAAATATATTTACTGACAGCACAAAATAAAAATGAGAAAAACTTCACTTATATTGCTATTAAATTTTGTGCTTTGACGCTTTTGTTAAGTGCATTTTATAAAAATGAATAGAAACGTGATAAATCCTGCCGATAATCAACAGTTCCATTAGTTCCCATTAAACTGCTTTTTAACTCTTCAAAGTGGTAGTTCTTTGGAGCAAAGCACAATGCGAAAAGCTACGCGCAAATGAAACATATAATCCTAAACCACCACTTTCATCCCATCATGTGCTAGCACAGTGTTTTCAAACACGCTTCTCGCTTCATCCAGCAATATTTTCTCGTCTGAATATCGAGACGAAAAGTGCCCGATGATTAGCTTTCCTGTCTCTGACAGACGAGCCATTTCTGCAGCCTGAGCTGCTGTGCTATGATTGGTTTTCTTTGCCAATAGTCCGTGCTCAGAAGTGAACGTTGCCTCATGATACAGCACAGTCACGCCTTTCAGCAATTCCGCATTGGATGGCTTGAAGGTTGTGTCGGTGCAGTAGGCATAGGAGCGTATAGGGTCGGGTGGGAGAGTGAGCAAATGGTTTGGTATCACCTCACCGTCAGGAGTTGTGTAGTCGAGCCCAGCTTTGATGTTGTTGATCTGGCTCAGAGGAATTCCGAAAGCATCGATAGCATCACGCTGTATGTGTCGCAAGGTTTGCTTCTCGCGAATTAAATACCCACAGCAAGGTATGCGATGAGCCAAAGGGATTGTGCTGATCTCCACGCTACGGTCTTCGTATATCACTGCACAATTCTTTGTGTCAATCTCGTGCAGCAAAATCTTGTATGGTGAATCTTCGCAGAAGTAGTCTATCTGCGGTTGATAGATGCGTACCAAGTCTTTCGGGCCATAAACGTGAAGGTCTGCAGTTCTGCCAAGCAGTCCCAATGTGGACAGCAGTCCTATTAATCCGAAGCAGTGATCGCCATGCAGATGAGTCAGGAATATGGCATTAAGATGCGAGAACTTGAGTCGCGAGCGTCGTAAAGCCATCTGCACGCCTTCTGCACAGTCAAGCATGAAGAGCTTCTCACGAATATTCACAATCTGTGAGGAACTCAAATGACGTGGTGTAGGAAGTGCCGCTCCACAGCCCAGTATTGTTATTTCGAATTTTTCCATTGTCTTTAGAAAATGTCTTTAGGATTCCTGCTGCATAACAACTTGAAGTCGCAAAACTTGCAAGCATGCATGTCTTCGCATTGATTGAATGTGCCTTCTGCAAATATTTCATTGATGACACTGCTTATCAGTGGCTCAAAATCATTCTTGCAATCATCCACATAACTGCTTATGTACTTCTTTTTGCTTTTCTTTCCGTCAACAGTCATAGGGTAGGAAAGCTTTACGACAGCCGACTCTTGCGATTTGTTGTTCTTGTAGTACATGATAGCAGGTACGACAGGCGTTATGTTTGTGCCGTAAGCTCCTTCGCTCGACAGCACATCGCAGTAGTAGAGAGTTTGTGTGATGTGGTATGAATCGTGCACTTTCTTGCTGTCGAACAACTGTGCAACATCCTGAGCCTTATGCATTTTTGATGAAGTCTTGTAGTCAACCACTCTCACAGTCTTTCTCAATCCGTCATCCACCATATCTATGCGGTCAATAATTCCACCAAGCCTTATTTCAAAACTATCCTTGCCAATGTCAATTCTCTTTTTTGTGTAGTGCTCTTCTTCTGTGGCTAAAATACTCAGCGAACCGCCAGTTTTTTCTGCTTCCTCTGCAGTATAGGCATCAGCCTCAAGCTGCAGTTTTATCAGCTTGCACAGCACATGATGCTTGATGAGTTGTGAGCCAGAATAGTTTACCTGACTGGCTTTCAACCTCTCCTCGCAATTCTCCTCGCTCACTTTGAACAACTTCACCATGAATCCCTTATCCACCAACAGGCGTATGCCGTTGCTATCCTTCGCCCATTCCTTGATCATGCTGCTGCTGATAACCCTGTTGCAATAATTCTTGTATATTTGCTCCATCGCATAATGGAATATATCGCCAAAAATTGCGTCATCCACGTCATCAGCCAATTCGTCATCAGGTCTAAGTCCTGCCACATATTTTAAGAAGAATTGCAATGGGCATTTCAAGTATGTAAGTATAGCAGAAGGCGACAAGAACAGCTTCCTATTCTTGTTCTTCTCGTCCTTCTTCCACTCTTCCGTTTCTTCCCTTGCAATGTCATACTTCCATCTCAATCGCCTCATCATCTCATCGCTCTTTTCTATAGATAGCTCTGGTACTTTCATCGATTCCGACGGAGTTATGAAAGAAAGTAAATCAATCTTATTCTCCTCGCCAAATATCTTCTCACCCTCCACCAGCAACTGCATCATGAAGCGTGACATTTCCCCCTTATGGCCATTCTCTGTAGATGAGTTCCATAGTATTGTGATGTTCTCTGCTCTCTGCAGCAATCTATAAAAATAGTAAGCATAGATACTCACTTCCTTGTCTATTGTTGTCATTCCGAAAGCAGTCTGCAAGGAGTAAGGAATGAGTGAAGGTCGCTTGTTTGCGCGCGGCATCTGACCTTCACCAGCAGAAAGCATGATCACATTCTTGAAGTCGAGGTTACGTGTCTCAAGGAATCCCATCACTTGCAATCCATTAGCTGGTTCACCGTGGAATGGAATCGTAGTTCTTTGCAGCATCTGGCACACGAGGCGTGCTATGGTACGGTCAGACAGTTTTGCCAAATCCTGCATCTTCTTCTGCAGGTTATGCATTCTGTTTATGGTAGTGTAGGCTGCGAATGTTGATTCCTTGTACAACTGGCTGCTGAAATCTGTCACCTTTTCCCCGAAAGGAATACCCTCCACAGCATTAGACATCACCTCTGCTAAATATGCCGTCAGTTCACTTCCGCTTCTGTGCTTGAAAATTCTGCTCAGCACTTCGCTTTCACTGAAAGCAGAATCCTTTGGGAAAATCACATTCTCTGATGTCAGTTTGCTGAGCGTCTTATTAGCCTCTCCTCGTGTCATCATCCTAACATACGGATGCTTCAGCACGGCTGTAACTTGCTTGTATCGCCATGCTCCAGACGCAGTTCGTCCTCTCAGTTGCAGCTCTATCAGCGCCTGTACAAGACTGTAAGCTGGCGTTTCACTCAGTGGGTAGCCCATAGTCACGTTCAGCAACATCTTTTTGCTTTGGTTTCCATGTTCATACTTTATCTCGCTTGGGATGGAATGCAGAGTAGGCTGCAGCAAGTTCTCGTTACAAAGAACTACTGCGGACTCGTTCAAGGTGTCATCTATATTGATATTAGAGTTCACCCACTGACTGATGTATCGTGCCTGCGCATTCTCTGTAGGCGATTGTATGAACGACACCTTCTTTGGCTTAGTCATATTTCGGTATGCTTCGTGCGATGCATCAAAAGAGCTGCCGAAGTCACGAATGTTTTCGAGGATGAACATGCCCGCCTCAAAGCCTCGCTGCTTGGCATCGCTAAGCATAGGCTTGCCTGTGCAGTATGATAGGTCGTAGTCCCAGTAGAAATGTGTATCTTTGTGTTGCTTGATGAACTTGAAAAGCTCCCTTTCCGTCTTGTTCAGCACGTTGAATCCTACGAACACATACGTGCTTGAATTCAGCTTCTCCACTGTCTTTTTCTTCTCCTCATCCTTCTCTACCATAGCATTCTCTATCACCCTCCTTTTCAGCATACCCTCATATACCATAACATCCTCTTCGCTGAGCAGCAACTTCTGATAGTCTTCGTATATGTCTAATAATCTGTCCCATAGTGTCACAAAGTTCTTCTGCTCTTTCGTTTCTTTATCCCATCTCAATTCGTTGAAGAAATGGCTAATGGCCTCTCTCTGTTCTTCCTCCAGAAACTCGTAATCTGTCATATCTTGCAGCTCCGACACATTGCGGAAGATTTTGTCTGCAGGCACCATGTTGCTGTCCACATCCTGATAGTCTGCCAGCATCATCTCAAGCAGCGGATACAATTCGTCAAATGTCTTTTCCGTGCCAGGATAATGATCGCAGTACACCTTGTACAACTTACATATCAGATACACAGGATCTGCTACGCTGCAATCTGCCAGCGTCGCAAACAGTTCGCTGATAGTGGTGTATTCTGGTGTCCAAATAGTCTTGCCGCCCGACTTCTCCCACAGATACTGATTGAAGAATAGGGTAGCGCGCTTGTTCGGAAACACAATCGTTGTGTCTTGGAAATTGCCGTCCATCTTGTCGTAGATGTCCTCAGCTACATATTTTAAGAATGTATTCATTTCACTTCGTAAATCAAATCTTTAAGAATGTACCATAGGTACCCTTCCACACTCTCGTAACCAATCTCTTGCAGCAGATTGCAGTATTGCTCCACCTGCTGCACATTCTCCTTTGGAATCACCCACTCGCCACTTGGCAAACAGTGTGCAGCGTCAGCCGAGGTCTTGTAGTCAATCACTATAGCCCTATTTCCTTTCACTATCACGCGGTCAGGACGTTTTGTGCATAGGCTGCCGTCTTTCGCGTCTGCAAACAATATGGCACGCTCGTTTATCGTTTTCCAATCTCTTGCAAACCATTCTGGGTGGTTCTTGCTTACGCTATCCACAAGTCTCTCGATGTCAGACTCAAACTCCATCCTTTTCTCACACGTCTCAAAGCAACCGCGCTTCTCCATCTGCATCACTGCTGAGTGAATGTCGGCAGGAGTGCTAACGAGTTGCAAGGTGTTGTGATACATATTGCCAATACTAATCATCCTCATCTTTTCAGCATGCTTCTGCACCTTCTCGTTCTCCGATTTTTCCGAAATGAAAAGGTCTGATTCATTGCTTTGACGGAACTCAGCCATTGTTTTGTTTGACACAAACTTAACGATTGTATCGTCATAGTGCCGGTTCAGCGGATTCTCCTTCACGTCTTTCTTCTTCTCCTTCATCGGAATGTTTGGTCCACTATGACCAACCACTTCGCCAATCGTGTATGTTGTCACACCATCCTCCATCTCAACATTCATATCCAGCCTGTGCGTACTGTCATCGATTTTTGCATTTTCCAATGACTCAACAATATATCTGTTTGCGCTGTTGGCATCCTTGCTGTTTTCGTCTGTTATTATTATAAGATTATGCTTGGCGCGCGTGAATCCGACATACATCACATTGATGTTGTCAACCAGCGTCATCAGTTCCTCTTTGTCATGGTCTTCTGCAAATGCGTCGCTGTTTTTTGTGCTCGAATACTTGATTGGCAGCAGCGGCATCTCGTTGTATGGAGCAATGGAAGGCATGCACCATATAGTGCCGCTATCTTTCGGCAGCATACTTCCGTTGCAATGAGGCATTATGACGGTGTGAAACTCCAGACCTTTCGATTTGTGAATCGTCATCACTCTTATACCCGTTGAGTTGCCATTCGGAATACTTTTCTCATGCAATTCCTCGTCCCACTTTTGCAAGAAACTGTCTATGTCGGCAAGGTTCTCGCTTGTGTATTCCTCAACGATATCGTGAAAGCAAAACATATACGCATCCTGCTTTTCCAGTTTATGCAACTCAAACATATCATACACGGCCTCAACTATCTCAGCTATCGATTTGTATCTCAGTTCGCTTCTCTGCTTAGTAAACTCACGTGGCAGATACTTATTCGTCAGTTCATCATTGCTGGCAAGAATTGGCAGCGAAATGTTGCTGAGTACTTCTTGGCTTTTCTTCACAAGTGTCTGATAATAAAAAGCCAATGTTGCCAAATGCAACCTATCCTGCTGTGCTGAAATAGATCTCAGTGCAAAGATGATCATGTTCACAGCAGAAGACGCATCAAGTTTGAATGCCTCATTAGATATGAGTTTCACATTCAGCTCATCCTTTCGCAAGTCGAAGTATTTGCAAATCTCCGTTGCCTCATATCCTTTTCTCACCAATATGGCGATGTCATTTTGGTCCACATTCGAGTCAATCAAGTCCTTCACCGCTTTGAATATCCTCTCATGCTCCAGTGCCACATAGTCAGTTTTCTCGGCTTTATCACCGTTTTCGGCAACGATGTTCTCCACTCTCACATATCCATACACATGTTCCGCATCCTGAGACTTTTGCGACATGTTTTCGTATGCAGTGTTCAGTTCCTCGCACACAGTTCCATGCTTCTCGCTGTAGCTTGCTTGAGCTGTTTTGATTAAATGATGGAAAAACTTATTGTTGAAGTCAATCACTGTTGGCGAAGAGCGATGATTGACAAAGTGATGAATAGGCTCAATGTATCTGTGCATTTCCGACTCCTTCTTGTCAATTTCATTCAGCACTTTCCAGTCTGAGTTCCTGAATCGGTAAATGCTCTGCTTCACATCTCCCACAATCAAGCAGCTCTGACCTGCATCCAGGCAATTGAGCAGCAGCGGCTTGAAATTCATCCATTGCAGCGCCGATGTATCTTGAAACTCATCTATCATAATGTGATTGATCACATTGCCTGTCTTCTCATATATGAAAGGCAGATTTGACTCATTTATCACGTCTCTCAGGAAGTGTGCCGTCTCAGCAAGCAAAAATCTGTTGTTCTCATAGTTTAGCCTGTCTATCTGCTCGTCTATCTTGCCAATAATCATCAGGTTGTACAAATTAGAAGCTGACGCATTCACATCATTCTCAATCTTGAGTCTTTGTTTCAGCAACTCCACAATCTTGCGTGCGCTTGGCATGAGCACTTCATCAATCAACCTCGCTTGCTCTTCCTCCCTCTTTGTGTTCTTCGTCCATTTCGATGCATCTTCGCCGTACTTTTGCTGCGCATCAGTCACGCCATCTTTCTTCTCCCAATTCGAATCGAAAAACTTAATTGTCTTTCCATTGATTTCATTCCTCATATTCTCATCATCCACAGCCTTCAAGGCACATTCAGCAATTACCTGCATCTGCCCATTCAGGTTGTCCACCATGCCCTTCTTATATTCAAACAGTTTCTTTCTGTACTCATCCAGCCGCTTCTTATCCGTAATCTTCTCCCTCTCAGAGTTGTCATGAATCAAAAACTTCTCGCTGACAACATTCTTTCCAAACTCAGCCACAGCCTTGTCTATCTTCCAGTTCTTCTCTTCATCGATCTGCGATTCAATATATCTCACCAGTGAGTCATACTCTGGCGAATTCATGCTCAAGTTGTCAATGATATCATCCACCGCCTTCTCTATCACACTGTCTGCGTCAAGCTCTGCACTGATGTTGCTCGAAAGCCCCAGTTCATTAGCAAGCTCCCTCACTATCGACTGAAAGAACGAGTCGATAGTCACGATTCTGAAATTTGAGTAATCGTGCACAATCATCCCAAGGGCCTTCTCACACTTCCGCCTCACTTCCGTCCTCTCACACTCAATGCCTTCCTCTGCCAGCAGTTTAATGATTTCATCCACGTATCCCTCTGACGACTCCAGCCCATTTGCAATGCCATACAGCTGACTCAATATTCTCTGCTTCATCTCGCCAGTTGCCTTATTTGTGAATGTTACTGCCAGAACGTGCTGATACTCCGTTGGTTCCTTCACCAACAGAGCGATATACTCCACTGCTAATCTGAACGTTTTTCCCGATCCTGCCGAAGCCTTATACACTTTCAGCTTCTTTCCGTTTGCATTCATATCAGTAATACTAATTATACAATTTCCAACAAAGTTAATAGTTTATTTTCATTCCACCAAACGATACACATGTTTTTTTCAGCCAAACCGTCTCGCATCCCTACATGATGGCATGATGTTCTGTATTGAGGTTTTGACTATGCCCACAGTAGCGTTCTTCGCTCCTGCGGTTTTATCGATCCCATTGTTCCCTCTTTCATAGAGTCCTTGCCTCGTAAGGACTGGAGTCCTTTGCCAATAAGGACAGCAGTCCTTTGCTAACAAGGACTGGAATCCTTTGCCAACAAGGACTGAAGTCCTTTACCCATAAGGACTGGCATATTTCTGAAGGTCTGACATCAATGACTGTTTCGATGAAGGGAGTTCATGTTAGGAATAATAAAAAAGTGACAGATTAATCTGTCACTTGTGACGGATTGGAAGAGGATCTGTCACTGTGTAATATACTGATAACTAATTAGTAAAATAAAAAAAGTGACAGAATGACAGATTTTTTATCAGATTCCTTGTATGTAATAATATTGTACTACCATAGAAAAAGTTGAATGGATTAATACTATAATCCTGAGGTAGGTTGCATTTATCTATCAATAGTACAAGAAATCAATTCACTTGTTTTTTCTATTCTATCACTTCCATAATAGTTGGAAAGCCAATGACATTGTTGTTGAATACCTTCAATAGGTCATCGTTAATTCGCTTGCCATCAGTAGAATACCATTTGTGGATTAAAGCCATGCTTTCACACTCAAACTGTACTGAAAAGCATTCCGAATCAGGATCTTTGTGGGAAATGATTCGAGACATCCGTGCATTGTGCATTGCGCCTGATTTCATTGCTTCAGGAATGTAGGATTCGTGGAGGTAGATGACGAGGTTTTGTGCTTCGGCTGCATCTGCCTGAAAGGTGGTGTTATAGATGAGCATAATATGATGTTATTTTAGTTGCTGGAAAATGAAAAAGCCTCCTCCTTTTCAACAGGAAGAGGCTTGGAGCCGAATACGAGACTCGAACTCGTGACCCACGCATTACGAATGCGTTGCTCTACCAACTGAGCCAATTCGGCAGTGATTTTTGGTAAAAACAGGAGATGTTTCGCAAAATCCGATGCAAAGTTAGCAACTTTTTTTCAATAAACGCATTCTTTTAGTTAAATGTTTCTTAAATTTGCATACAAAACAATTTTCACAATCATTTTTTAATGGAAAATACAAACAATAAAAAGAAAATGAAGCGAAAGGTGCTGTTTGGTTCAGCTGCGGCATTGATTCTTGCCATAGCTGGAGTGAAAGCGCCAGACATGTTCAGTAACAAAGATGCGCTGCCTGCTGAAGCAAATGGTGGCTATGTGGTGGAAACGAGTGCAGAGAAGAATCTGCGCTTCAAGAAGGAAGAGCTCAAGGAAGAGGATCTTGACGTTAATCTGAAAGAAGCTCCAAATGAGGGATTGTCGCGACACACTTATGAGACACTTGAGCAACCAGCTCCGCTGACTAATCAGAAGGAGATGCTGATATACAAGACTCAGTTTATTGTGTCGTATAATACTGATACTCGTTGTCCTAACTATGTTTGCTGGAGTCTTACTCCAGATAGAGTAAAAGGAGGCGTTGAGCGATCTGACACATTCCTTGGCGACCCTGTACTGACTGAGAGCATGAGAGTAGAAACAAGTGATTATGCAGGGTCGGGATATGACAGAGGTCACATGTGTCCGGCTGGCGACAACAAGAATGATAAGCGTGCTATGATGGAGTCTTTTATGATGACTAATGTATGTCCTCAGGCGCATAATCTCAACAAGGGAGACTGGAACGATCTTGAGCAGCAGTGCCGTCGCTGGGTTAAGAACTATGGTCCTTTATATATTTGCTGTGGACCTATCTTCGACAAGAAAACGCCTCGCACAGTAGGCAGACGTAAAGAGATGAAGATTGCAGTTCCTGACCGTTTCTTCAAGGTTATCTTATCCATGGGACGCGTGCCAATGGCTATAGGCTTCATTTATCCTAATAGAGACACGGATAAGGATATTCGCGACTATGCTGTCAGCGTGGATGAAGTAGAGCGAATCACAGGTTACGATTTCTTTTTTCAGTTGCCTGATGATGAAGAGAAGAAGCTTGAGTCAGTTTGCAATCCATCATCTTGGAATTTATAAGGATTAAAGGTTAGAGATTAAAGATTAGAGAAACTTTAACTTTTGTAAAACAAAGCATTAACATTATATTAATTATATATGAAGAAATATATTAAAGACTTGACAGTGGCTGAGGTGTCTTATCCTCATACTCGCTATGTGTTGCTCAAGCTCACTGATAGCGAGCCGCTGCCAGAGATGCTTCCAGGTCAATTTGTGGAAGTAAAAGTGGAGGGTAGTCCATCTACATTCCTTCGCCGTCCGATATCTATCAATTATGTTGATCGAGAGAAAAATCAGCTTTGGCTGCTCATTGCAAAGGTAGGTGAGGGTACTCATAAGCTTGCAGAACTGAAAGAGGGTGATAAGCTCAATCTTGTGTTTCCGCTCGGCAATGGATTCTCGCCTGTGAAGAAAAAAGGTGAGAAGGTGCTGCTGGTTGGTGGCGGTGTTGGCGTTGCTCCTCTGCTACAGTATGGCAAATATCTGAAAGAGAATGGGGCAGAGCCGGTATTCTTGCTTGGTGCACGCAGCAAGAGCGACTTGCTCGAGCAGGATTTGTTCAAGGCAATTGCTCCATTGTATGTGACTACGGAGGATGCCTCGGAGGGTGAGAAGGGTTTCGTCACTCAGCACTCATTGCTTGCAAATGAGAAGTTTGACCGCATTTCCGTTTGCGGACCTAAGCCAATGATGGTGAGCGTGGCTAACTATGCAAAGCAGACGAACACTCCATGCGAAGTAAGCCTTGAGAACATGATGGCTTGCGGTCTTGGAGCTTGTCTATGTTGTGTGGAGAAGACTGTGAAAGGCAATGTTTGCGTATGCAAGGAAGGGCCTGTGTTTGACATCAATGATTTGACTTGGTAAAGTCGTCCCCTAACCCCCGAGGGGGACAACCATGCGGCAACGTTCGTACGGGTAGCTTTCGGGGATAACAATTTATATTCTGTCATCCACCCCCGACCGGATGACACGCCCCTATTTAGGGGGCGGGGGGCTTAATATGGCTGATTTAACTACACATATTGCAGGTCTCACGATGAAGAATCCCGTGATGACTGCGTCTGGCACTTTCGGTTATGGAGTAGAATTTGCTGATTTCGTTAATCTTGAGGATATCGGCGGCATTATCGTAAAGGGTACTACACTTAATCCTCGTGAGGGAAATGACTATCCTCGCATGGTGGAGACTTCAAGTGGCATGCTGAATTGCGTTGGTCTTCAGAACAAGGGTGTTGATTATTTCTGCAAGAACATCTATCCTCAGATCAAGGACATAAACACAAATATGATTGTGAATGTGTCTGGCTCTTGCCCTGAGGATTATGCAGAATGCGCTGCACGAATCAATGAACTTGATAATATTCCTGCAATTGAGCTTAACATCTCTTGCCCTAATGTTCGTCAGGGTGGCATGGCTTTCGGAGTCACTACCGATGGTGCTGCAAGCGTGGTGAAGGCAGTGAGAGAGGCGTACAAGAAGACGCTGATCGTGAAGCTTTCTCCTAACGTGACGAGCATCTCTGACATTGCACTTGCTGTGCAGGATGCTGGTGCTGATGCTGTTTCTCTCATCAACACGCTGATGGGTATGGTGATAGACATAGAGAAGCGCCGTCCGGTGCTGAGCATTGCTACAGGTGGCATGTCTGGTCCTGCTGTGAAGCCTGTGGCTGTTCGCTGCGTATGGCAAGTTGCTAAGGCTGTCAGCGTGCCAGTAGTGGGATTGGGTGGTATAATGAATGCTCATGATGCTATTGAGTTCTTGCTTGCTGGCGCTTCGGCTATTGAGATAGGCACAGCTAACTTTGTTGATCCTGCCATCACTGTGAAGGTTGCAAATGGCATCAGCGAGTGGCTTGATGCTCATGGCTGCGATTCTGTTAAGGACATCATTGGCCAGCTTGATGCATAACGCTTAGCTATTATTTTGTATGCATAGTATGTGGAGCGAGATAGAGGAGATGTTTTTTTCTTCTTCACCAATAGAGAAGAAGTATCGCTATTTTTATGACGCTTTGCATCGTGCATGCATAGACCTAACGGCTACATTGCCAACGCAGTACGGGGATTTCTACTCCCGTCTGCAGGCAGTGTGCCGTCTAACTAATTATCCACTTCACCCAGTGGATGCTTTCCGATGGAGAGCAAGACAAGTGTCGCATTTTGGTATGCAGTGCGACGAGCACACTTATCTGCTTGATGTTCGTGCTTTTGCAGATGCTTTGGCGCACTTCACAGACACTCACATTCCTGCACAGATGCTCTCTCTTCTTCCTCAACATGTGCAATCATTGCCTATTTCGCAACAGCAGATAGAGTGGTCGCATCGTCAGAAGCGTATGCGATTCACAGTGAAGAAGATAGCAGAACCATTCATTTATTGCGTTTCTAAGGACGTGCCTTCTGAGGACCTATTTCGTGTGGATGTGACGTTGAATGCTCACACACTGCAAGCGTCTCATTTACTGAAGGAAGGCATGCAGTTCAATGCTTTGTCATATACTGTGGATTGTGATGGTGTGTTTCATCCGCAGTACATAGTTGTTGAACCCGATTATCTTGTTGAAATCACAGCTATTACAGGATGCTTGAAGCCATACGGTGATAGTGCTTTCAATCATTTTATTGCAAAGCTTCAGCCAAGTGAAAGCACTGTTCATACGCTGCTTGGTGATTTTGCCAATCAATTTCTGGACGACGCATTCAATTTGCCTGAGCCTGACTACAATGTTTCTATGCAGAAGGTATTTAATGGCCGAGTGATTGATATTTGTGCTTGTCCTGATATTGACAGCAAATTCTTTGAGAGTGCGCATTCGCAATTTCAGAACATCATGAATACAGTGGATGAGCTATTTGAACTGTCATTGCTGAAAGACAAATCGTACAGCGTTCAGCTTGAGCCTTCTTTCTTCTGCGAAGCATTGGGTGTGCAGGGGCGTATGGACTGCCTCATTGATATCGAGGATGATAAAAAGAAGATACTGATAGAGTTGAAGTCGGGAAAATGGGACGAATGGCATAAGTCGGCAAAAGAAGAGCATCTGATGCAGATGCTGCTGTATAAAGAGATTCTTTATTACAATATGGGCGTGAAGCAGTCGAGCGTGGTAGGCAATTTGCTTTATTCTCGCTATCCGATTATGCAGGAGCAGCGTTCGTTTCAAGACATTGTGTTTCGGGCAATGAACATTCGCAATTCCATCGTATGCATGGAGCTTTGCTTGCTGAATGGCGATGCTCGCAATTGGGTGCCTAAGCTGACTCCTAACGCTTTGCGACGCAATGCTTCGTGCAGCGATAGGTTTTGGTTTGATTGGGCGCTACCTCAAATCGAGCCTGTGACGGACGCTCTGCATTCTATGGACGAGCTGACAGCTGAATATTTCTATGAGTTTCTGCAATTCATTGAGCGTGAGCAGTTTGAAAGCAAGATGTGCGATTCGCGACCTGATTCCACTCGTTCTATGTCTGCGCTGTGGAATGCTGACATAAATACTAAACTGGAAAATGGCGATATAATCATTGATTTGCGAATCAAGGATATTCGGCTTACAGATGGGGTTGACGGTGTGCTTCTTACTCCTTCTTTGCAGAACTCTGATGATGGATTGGGAACGATGCCAAACTTCCGTATTGGGGATTCTGTAATATTATATAAACGAAACAACGAAGATGACAATGCTGTTTCTCAGCAGGTTGTTCGTTGCAATGTGGAGAACTATGAAGGTAAATGTGTATGGCTAAAACTGAAGTATCCGCAGAGAAATGTGGATGTATTCGACAAGGCTTCGCTGTATGCTATTGAGCATGATCATGTAGAATCAACAGCTCGCTCTTTGTATTCAAATCTATTTTCATTGGTAACTGCTGACAAGCGACGCAGAGATTTGCTGTTGTGTCAGCGCGAAGCCGAGTGTGACTCGTCATTGAGATTGTGTCAGCGTTATCTGAATGATCAGATAGATGATATTGTTCTTCGTGCTAAACAAGCTAAGGATATGTTCCTGCTCATGGGACCTCCTGGCACAGGAAAGACAAGCGTTGCGCTTAAATCTATGGTGGAGGAGTTTCTCATTTCTGGTCAGAACATACTTTTGTTGTCATACACGAACAGAGCAGTGGATGAGATTTGCGAAATGCTCTCATCTATAGATTCACAACCAGATTACATTCGTCTTGGACGTGAACTCTCTTGTGCTCCTCAGCATCATGATCATCTCATTGCTAATACCCTTGGCAAACTTAAGAATCGCAAGGAGGTGATGAGTAGGATAGGGGAAACTCGCATATTTGTAAGCACGGTTGCATCTATGAGCTCGCATGCGTCGCTGTTTGCAATCAAGAATTTTGATGTGGCTATATTTGATGAAGCGTCACAGATTCTTGAACCGCAGATTCTTGGCATTTTAACAAGTCCTGCTATTGGAAAGTTCATAATGATTGGAGACCATAAACAATTGCCGGCGGTAGTTGTGCAGCGCGAGGAGAAAAGTGCTGTCACATCTCAGCTGCTGATAGACATTGGTTTGACAAATTGTCGCAACTCGCTTTTCGAACGTCTGTACGAACAAAACAAGCATAACGATGCCATAATCTCAATGCTGAATCGACAGGGCAGAATGCATCCTGATATTTGCCAATTTGCCTCGCAATCGTTCTACGATGGCAAACTTTCTGCTGTTGGCTTGCCTCATCAGCAAGAGCAACTGCTTTTTAAATTATTTGATAAAAATGATTCTCTTCAGCAAGCCATTGCTACTTCTCGTGTTGCGTTTTTCGATGTTCCTCTGCCTCGCATTGAGGATAGAGTGCCAAAAGCTAATGTTGCAGAAGCAACGAAAATAGCAGATATTATTTACACAATATCAAAGCTTTACGATGCTAATAGATTAGAACTTAATCTTGCAAAACAGATAGGTGTTATTGTTCCTTTTCGCAGACAAATCGCATTGGTTCGTTCTGAACTCGAAAAGGTATTGGCTTGTGCTGCCGACATTGTAATTGATACGGTTGAGCGCTATCAAGGTTCTCAGCGCGATATTATTATTTATGGCACTACAATCACTCAGTCGTACGAGCTTGACATATTGTCAAACATAGTCATTTCTTCAGATGGCATATTGGATCGCAAGCTTAACGTTGCCATCACACGTGCTAGAAAACAACTGTTCATACTAGGCAATCGTAACCTTTTGTCACGCAGCGAACTTTACAAGTCGCTAATCGACTATGCACATTTGTCATAGCGTGTTGTTTGGTATCTATTTTGTTTGGCTTATCTTTGTATTACAACAAAGAAATTTTAAGTACTCAAACAACAATGGCATTCATCGACTACTACAAGGTGATGGGTATTCCGAAAGATACTCCTCAGAAAGACATTCGAGCTGCTTACCGTAAGCGTTCCAAGCAGTTCCATCCAGATCTTCACCCTGATGACCCAAAAGCAAAGGCTAAGTTCCAAATGCTTAATGAGGCTTATGAGGTGCTGAATGATCCAGACAAGCGTGCCAAGTACGACCAATATGGTGAAAACTGGAAGCAAGCAGATGCTTTTGGTGGTGCAGGAGGAGGCGGCTTCAACCCATTTGGCGGTGGTGGTTTCAATCCATTTGGTGGCGGAGGATTCAATGGCAATTCTGGCGAAGGCGGTGGCTTCAGCGATTTCTTCGAGCAACTCTTCGGAGGTATGGGGTCGGGCAGTTCGCGTCGCAGTAGTTCTCGCAAAAAAGCAGAGCCAAGCGAAACAGAAGTGCATGCTTCCATTGATGTTTGGACAGCCCTTCTTGGTGGTGAACTGATAGCCACAACCCCATTTGGCAAGTTCAAGCTCAAAGTAGCTCCTGGCACCAAACCAGGCAAGAAAGTCCGTCTCAAAGGCAAAGGTGGCACTAAATCTGATGGCACATTAAAAGACCTCATCGTCATCTTTGACGTCAACATACCTGACACACTTTCTGATCGTCAAAGAGAACTTATTGAAGAAGCCAGAAAATCATAATTACTTAGTTGATTTATAGTACGAATAATCAATAATTAAGGGCAGGAACCAAATAGGAACCTGCCCTTGATTGTTTGTAGTTATGATTTCTGTTCTATAGTTTATCTAACCGCTGTATCCCCCCTTTTGTTGGAGAAATTAGCTTTGAAGTGCTCAGTTTGATTATTTCTTGAATGCAGTCTTAGAAACGTAGATTTTGTAATCCTTGATAGCGCCAGGCACATTGCTTTCCATACGTGGGAGGTACTGTAGTGCTGTGAGTGTCTGTTCCTTGCCAAGGTCGATAACTATGGTGTGTGGGAACTTTACACCCTTCACTGTGCTCCAGAATGTTGACTCCTGAAGGTCGTAGATCTTATCGCCAGCACGGTTGCCTGTCACGATGTCTTCAGAATCTGCATAGTAGATACGCCATGGTTCGCGTGAGAGACGTTCACCGCTCTGATCGAGAAGGTAGAGCTCTGCGATGCAAGCATACTCGTCGCCATTGTGGTTGTTGAGTGCTTCGATGCATACGTAGCGTCCTGTCTGTGGTGCAGAGAACTTGACTTCCTGCCATCCGTTGCCTGCAGCGAACTGACCTTGTGCAATAGCTGTCTCGCTTGAGAGATTAAGGTTTTCACCATCCTTGCGATGGATTGGAGGTTCTGCATTCTGAAGCTTGTCGATGATTGGCTTGTCGAGGCCTTCTGATTTTGCTTCTGTTGGGCCAATGATGTCGAGAACGATGATTTCGTTCTGTCCCTTCTTGAGCCAGCAACCTGGGCAGAAGAGTGTCTGCTGAGGACCAATTTCCCAGATGCGTCCGAGACCGTGGCCATTCACGTACACAAGTCCCTTGCCGAAAGTTTCAAAGTTGAGGAATGTGTCACCGATTTTGGAAACGTAGAATGTTGTTCGGTAGTAGCCTGGCACGCGATCGCCATTGTACTGACGAGGCTTGATGTTGTCGAGAGTCTTGTATGTTACGTTTTGTTTGCAAAAATCGTAAGTATCAGGGAAGAGGTAGTTCTTCCAGTTCTTGAGAGAAGCAGTGTAGGCATTGCCGTCGATGTCGATTGTGAGGTCAACAGTTCCTTCAATTCCCTTGAAGTCCTTGATTGCGCGACCGAAGTTGATGCGGCCCATTGCTTCAACGAGAATATCAAGCTTGTCGCCTTTGCGAGTGGATGGGAGGACAAGGTCCTTGTCGCCATTGCGTCGATCCATAGCACCGATGTACTTGCCATTGATGAATACCTGCACGTAGTCATGACCGCCAGCAATGTGAAGCTTTGAAGGCTTTGACGACTCTGGAAGGGTAGTGCTGTAGAGGATTGAACCCCAGCCTTGATCAAATTCTTCCATAGTCTTGATGTCTGTTGTCTTGATAGCCTCTGGCAAATTCTCGAAGAGAGGCGCATACTGATCGAATGTGAATGCTGGTATTGTTGTTGTCGGAATGGCCTTTGGCGCAGCAGGGAGCTTCTTGTCTGTGTATTTCTGCAACATGTCGCGAAGCTCAGTGTATTTTGGAGTTACCTGACCGTACTCGTTGATAGGAGCATCGTAGTCGTATGAAGTAACGTCAGGAGCGAAACCTGGAGAGTTTGCGCCAGCCCAATGACCGAATGAAGTGCCACCGTGAGTCATGTAGAGAGAGAACGAAATGTTCTTGTCAAGCATCTCGCGCATACCGTCAACCATGTCCTTTGAAGCGCGAGTTTCGTGCTTGCCGCCCCATTTGTCAAACCATCCTGACCAGAACTCAGAACACATGAGAGGTGCGTTAGGACGAAGTTCTTTGAGCTTACGGAACTGATCATCAATGTTAGCGCCTGTGCCGAAGTTCATTGTCCACACGAGGTCGTCAAGACCATTGTTTTGGAAGTTTGAAGACCAGTCGCACTGGAAGAGTGCCACTTTGTCGAAGCCTACAGAGCGGAGACAGTCGCGGATCTCGCTTACGTATGGTTTGTCAACACCGTACGAACCGTACTCGTTTTCTACCTGAACCATGATGATAGGACCGCCATTCTGAATAGTAAGACCTGCAAGCTGCTTGCCAACCTCAGTCTCGAAAATCTTCACGCGTTCCATGAAGTATGGATCACGCTCGCGAAGCTTTATGTCCTTCTTCTTGAGAAGCCACCAAGGCAGACCGCCCATTTCCCATTCTGCGCATACGTATGGACCTGGACGAACGATGACGTACATGCCATTCTTCTGTGCCAAGCGGCAAAAAGCAGCAACGTCGTTATTACCTGTCCAGTCGAAGACGCCTTCCTTCTGTTCATGGATGTTCCAGAAGATGTAGATACAGATAGTGTTCATGCCGAGAGCCTTGCACATCTTAATACGGTGCTCCCAGTACGCCTTAGGGATTCGTGGGTAGTGAATCTCAGCTGCTTTGACCACGAATGGCTTGCCATTGAGCATAAATGAGCCATCACCAGCCTCGAAAGTGCCCTTAGCTTTCTGTGCTGATGCTGGCAAACTAACTGCAAGCGACAGCATTAAAGAGAAAAGTAAGAATAGTTTCTTCATGTGTATTGTTAGTTTAGTTTTGAAATTATTAAGTCGCAGTTTAGGTTAAAAGATTTTTGTGATGCTTTATCAATTGCAAATATAACAAGTTTTTTTCAAATAACCTTGATTTGTGGTAATTTTTATCAATATAATAAAAAAAGAGCAAGTCTATGCGACTTGCTCCTGTAATAGTATATGTAAAATGCACTATTTGTGTGTCATTTACTGAAGGAAAGAGATGAGCACACCAGCTGCAACTGCAGAACCGATGACACCAGCTACATTTGAAGACATACAGTAGTTGAGCACATGGTTCTTAACATCGTACTTGAGGGCGATGTCATTAGCAACGCGCGAAGCCATTGGAACGGCAGAAAGACCTGTTGCACCAATGAGTGGGTTGATCTTCTTCTTCGAGAAGAGGTTGAACAGCTTCACAAGCATGATGCCGCCGAAGATAGAGAAACCGAATGCGCAGAAGCCACCTACAACGATACCAATTGTTGTCCAGTTGAGGAATGCGTCAACAGTCATTGTAGCACCTACTGAGAGACCGAGGAAGATTGTTGCAGCATTCATGATGCTGTTTGATGCAGCGTCGAAGATGCGGCTTGTGTTAGCACCAATCTCCTTGATGAGGTTACCGAACATGAGCATACCTACGAGAGAAACTGCAGATGGAACGAAGATAGCAACGATGATTGTTGTGAAGATAGGGAAGAGAATCTTCAGCACCTTCATATTCTTGATCTGAGTCTTGTTAGGGTAGAGCTTATCCTGCTCCTTCATGTTGATCTGGAGCTCCTTCTTTGTGCAGCAGAGTCTAACCACGAGTGGCACGATAACTGGCACAAGCGCCATGTATGAGTATGCTGCGATGGCGATAGGGCCAAGGAGGTGTGGAGCAAGCTTGATAGTAGTGAAGATGGCAGTAGGACCGTCAGCACCACCGATGATTGCAAGTGAAGCAGCTTCCTTCATTGTGAAGAACTGCGATGCAACGAGGAGCACTGCGAAGATGCCGAACTGAGCACCTGCACCAAAGATGGCAAGCTTGAGGTTGCGGAGCATAGGACCGAAGTCGGTGAGCGCACCTACACCCATGAAGATGATTGGTGGAATGAAGCCAGTCTTGATGAGCATGTAGTAGATGAAGTTCATCAAGCCGAGGTCGTGAGCGATAGCTGGGAGCGACATGTCCCAGATGCACTCTCTAACAACCTGTCCGTCCTTGACGAACTCTACCATACCCTCACCATCGACAGCAGTCACGCCCATGCCGCCTCCAGGGAAGTTGGCAATGAGCACGCCGAATGCGATAGGAATCATGAGCAATGGCTCGTAGCCCTTCTTGATACCGAGGTAGAGAAGGAGCAACGCCAAAGCTATCATGATGAGGCATCCTGGCTCTTCACCGATGGCCTTGAATGCCGTCATCTCATAGAGGTTATTTAATATCTCGTTCATTTATCAGAATCGTTTTCAATTCACAAGCCACATCGGGCTGGAGCCTATTATGAATTGTGAATTATGAATTATGAATTAAATTTACGCCATCTTCATGATTGGATCGTCCTCTTCAACAGAGTCGCCAGAGTTAGCGAGGATAGCAGTAATGACGCCAGCCTTGTCAGCCTTGATAGCGTTGAAAGTCTTCATAGCCTCGATATAGCCGAGCACATCGCCTGCCTGAACAGAGTCACCCACCTTCTTTGCTGTCTCAGAGTTGTCCTTTGTGAGGTAGAACTTGCCCTCAAGTGGAGCGAGAATGTCCTCGCCTTCACCTACTGGAGCTGCTGCTGGTGCACCTGCTGCTGCAGCTGGAACAGCGTCGCCATAAGCGATTTCAACCTTGTAGTTAACGCCATTTACGTTTACAGTCACAGACTTAGGACCCTCAGCACCTGCAGCTGGAGCGTTCTTCTTAGCCTTGCGCTCTGCGAGATCCTTCTCGAAGTCAGCCTTAGCCTTACCGCTCTTGTAAGCTTCATACTGTCCTGGGTGCATTGAGTACTCAAAGAGTTCCTCATTGTCCTGGCCAAGTTCCCAGCCTTTCTCCTGCATCTTCTTCTTGAACTCTTCAAGATCGTCTGGGAAGTATGACTGAGGATCGTTAGTCTCAAACTCCTTGCCTTCCTTCTTGGCGAGAGCGATAATCTCTGGATCAACAGGACCAGGCAACTGACCAGCCTTGCCGAGAATCATATCCCAGATTGTGTCGGCAATCATTGACCAACGCTCCTTGCCCTTCTCCATCTGGATTACGTTCATGAGCGCGAGGTTCTTTACGTACTGAGAGAATGGAGTAACGAGGCATGGGTAACCAACCTTAGGCCAAACATATGCAACCTCGTCGAAGAGCTTGATGAGGAGGTCGTCAGTGCTGAGCTCTGGCTGACCATTCTTCACCTTCCACTTGTTGAGCGACTTGAGGTTGTCCTCAAGGTCAGTCATGAGTGAGCCCATCATACCGCCTGGAAGACCTGGCTTAACGAGGAGTGAGTTGTTGATATGGTTGAGATCTGGAATGTAATAGCCAAGGAAGTCGTCGCACATTTCCTGAATCATAGTGCGCACTTCCATATATGCTGCCATATTGATTTCCTTTACCTTAAAGCCTGCATCCTTGAGCATTTCTTGAACTGCGATGATATCAGCGTGACCTGTACCCCAAGAGAGTGGTGACATGCCTGTGTCAACATAGTCGCAACCTGCGTTACAAACCTCAAGGATAGAAGCCATGTTGAAACCAGGACCAGCGTGTGAGTGGTACTGGATCACGATATCCTTCTTGTAAGCCTTGATGCCCTCAACGATCTTGCCGAGCGATACAGGACGTCCGATACCTGCCATATCCTTCAAGCAGATTTCGTCAGCACCTGCGTCGATGAAAGTCTTAGCGAGGTTTACATAGTACTCTACAGTGTGAATTGGAGAATATGTGATGCAGAGAGAAGCCTGAGCAATCATGCCAGCTTCCTTAGCATATTGAATAGAAGGTATTACGTTGCGTGCGTCGTTGAGACCGCAGAAGATACGAGTGATGTCAGTGCCCTGAGCCTTCTTAACCTTGTAGAAGAGCTTGCGAAGATCCTTTGGACATGGGCTCATGCGAAGACCATTGAGTGCGCGGTCAAGCATGTGTGTCTGAATGCCAGCCTCATGGAAAGGCTTTGTCCATTCGCGAACAGACTTGTTTGGGTTCTCTCCGTAGAGAAGGTTTACCTGCTCGAAACCACCGCCGTTAGTTTCTACACGGTCAAAGCAACCCATCTTGATGATTGCAGGAGCGACCTTTACGAGCTGATCAACACGTGGCTGGTACTTGCCTGCACTCTGCCACATATCGCGGAAAACCAGTGAGAATTTTACTTCTTTCATTTTTATCCTAATTGTTTTGTAAATAATTTCTTGTGAAAAACTTAGAGTGTTTGCTGTAAACGCAGCGCATTAAATCTTTGTAATCTTAGCCACGCGGCCCTTGCCACCTGTAATCTGACTAACAGCTGCGTCAATCACTGCCTTGACAGTCGCGTCAACAGCCTGTGGTGCAGCGCTCTTTGCAGGAGCACCTTTCTTGACTACTTCCTCTTCTGGAGCGAACTTATTCACAGCCAGAATGAGAAGTTTGCCGAAATTGATCACGATGAGCAGAATGCCAAACACTGTAAGCATACCCACAGCAAGAAGCTGAAGAGCTTGAGACATGTTTTCTTCCATTGTGTTAAATATAATAATGTGTTATTAATCTTTCTACTTTAAAAAAATCATTGCTTGATTACATATATATTTAATATAGCAGCAATCCAACTATGAAAATTCAATGCAAAATTAGTCATTTTTCTTCAAATTATCCCACAAATCGTTCCATCTTTTTACATTTTCATTAAAAAAAATATTAAAAAGGTACTGATTTTAGAAAATAAAGACTAAATTTGCTCACACTTTATGTTTTTTACTATAATTCAGGTTGTCATTTTTTCTGTCAAAACAGAGTTGTGAAGTGACATGTTGTAAAGAGGAAATAACAAATAACTAACAAAATATCATGGAATCAGTATTTTCTTACATCATTGGTCTTGGAGCTGCCGTGATGATGCCAATCATCTTCACTATACTCGGTGTGTGCATCGGCATCAAGTTTTCAAAAGCTCTGAAAAGTGGTCTCTACGTAGGCGTAGGTTTCGTAGGCTTGAGCGTGGTCACAGCCTTGCTCACCAGTTCCCTTGGTCCAGCACTGGGAAAGGTTATGGACATTTATGGCGAAATGTATAGCATTGAGCTTCAAGTGTTCGACATGGGATGGCCAGCTGCAGCCTCGGTGGCATACAACACCCTGGTAGGCTCATTCATCATTCCTGTGTGCCTTGGCATCAACCTTGTGCTTCTTTTGCTTGGATGCACTCGCACTGTCAACATTGACCTCTGGAACTATTGGCACTTTGCCTTCATCGGTGCAGTGATCTACTTCATGACAGATAGTTTGGCTTGGGGCTTCTTTGCTGCCATCATCTGCTATGTCATCACTCTCGTGCTTGCCGACATCACTGCCAAGAAGTTTCAAAACTTCTATCCTGGCATGGATGGAATTTCCATTCCTCAGCCATTCTGCCAAGGTTTTATGCCATTCGCAGTAGTGATAAACAAAGGTCTCGACTATGTGCCTGGTATCAATAAGGTGAATATTGACTCTGAAGGCATGAAGAAAAAGTTTGGTCTTTTTGGCGAACCTCTTTTCCTTGGAGTCATCATTGGCATCATCATAGGCTGCCTATCTTGCAAAGACACTCAAGAACTTGTTGACGACATTCCTGCCATTCTCGGTCTTGGCATTAAGATGGGTGCAGTGATGGAGCTTATTCCTCGTATTACAAGTCTCTTCATCGAAGGTCTCAAACCAATCAGTGAGGCTACCCGTGAGCTTATCGCAAAGAAATTCGGGGCAAACAAGGAACTCTATATCGGCATGTCTCCAGCTCTCGTGATTGGACATCCAACCACACTCGTGGTGAGCCTTCTCCTTATTCCTGTCACATTACTTCTTGCTGTCATTCTCCCAGGCAATCAGTTCCTTCCATTAGCATCACTTGCAGGCATGTTTTACGTGTTCGTGATGATTCTCCCATACACTAACGGCAATGTTCTTCGCTCATTCATCGTAGGACTTGTTGTAGTGACTATTGGATTGTATTTCGTCACATGGATCGCTCCAGATTTCACAATGGCTGCACACAGCGTACAGGCTGCGCATCCAGAAGACGCTTCGGTGGCAGTGCCAGAAGGTTTCCAGGCTGGTGCTCTCGACTTCGCTTCAAGTCCGCTTGCGGCTCTCATTTATGGCTGCATGAAGTATCTCAACTACATCGGTGCCGGCATACTCACTCTCATTGCAGCCGCACTTGTGGTGTGGAACAGAAAAAGAATAACTAAATAAATACTATATAGAAATGAATAAACTTATAGCAATCGCTGCTCTTGCAGCGGCATCTCTCGTAGCAAATGCACAAGAAGCAGATCGCTACGTAGGCAATCAGCATGTGCGTTTCCAGACTGCGTGCCATCCACAGGACGTAATGCACTACGACACAAAGACGCTTCGCGAACGCTTTGTGATGGAGAAAGTGATGTCTGCCGACTCAATTCTTCTCACATATTCTCACTACGACCGCTTCATCTTTGGCGGTGCAATGCCGGTAAATAAGACATTGAAGCTTGAAAACTTTTCTGAGTTAGGTCTTGACGTAGATACCACAATACCAGAGAAGTACTTTATGTACAACCGTGAGCTCGGCGTAGTGAATTGCGGTCAGGGCGACGGATTTGTCATAGTGGATGGCAAAGAATATGCACTCTCTCCAAAAGAAGCTCTTTACATTGGTCGCGGTCACATCGGCAAAGGTAAGGATGTGAACAAATCTGTTGAATTCCGTTCAAAAGATGCATCAAAACCAGCTAAATTCTACCTCAATTCTGCTACAGCACACCAGCACTACAAAACTCAGTGGATCACTCTCGATGGTCGCAAGGGCTCACTAAAGGCTGCCGTTTGGGGACCTGTAGGCACAACAGAAGAGGCAAACAACCGCACGGTGTATAAACTCATTGTCAATGACGTGCTTGAAGAAGGTCCTTGCCAGCTTCAGCTTGGTCTCACTCAACTCAATCCTGGTGCTGTGTGGAATACAATGCCACCTCATACTCACGGTCGCCGCATAGAAGCATATTACTACTTCAATCTGCCTGAAGACCAGACGATTTCACACGTAATGGGACAGCCAAAGGAAACACGCAATGTATGGCTTCACAATGAGCAGGCTATCATGTCTCCAGAGTGGTCTATACACGCAGCTGCAGGCACATACTACTATACTTTCATTTGGGGTATGGCTGGCGAGAATCTATTCTACAACGACAAAGACAACATTCCAGTAATAGACATAAAGTAACTCCCATTTTCATTTTCTGCGTTACATTCAATGTAAGAGATAAAGGGGCGTATAAGAATAAAATTTTGCAATCGAGAGCATGGAAAAATAGAATTCCATGCTCTTTTTTGTTCGCGTATCACAGTTGCAGTAACTACGCAGATTGAATGTGTGAAGAGAGATCAACATCAAATAGTAGGAATATACAAAAGCAGAACGCTTTAAAAACGAAAGGAGGCGGCTCATTTCACAATGATGCCGCCTTCGTACTTAATAGGTATTAGTTTTTTGTGTTAAGGTAAAAAGATTGTTTTCAGGATAACGAGTGCAAAGGTAAGGCTTTTTGTCTCACTAAAGTGCAATACAAAGGTGTTTTATAACATAAATTTATCATTATATAACATTCTTGCGATATTTTCTTGTTATTGATTCGGTAGAATTGGAAACATTTTGTAAATTTGCACCCAAATAAATTAAATAATATACTTTATAAAAATACTATATCGTTATGAGCAAAGAAATTACCGAAGAGGTGAAGAGTGAATCGGTCAACTTCATTGAGGAAACAGTGAAGAAGGACTTGGCTGAAGGTAAGAACGGAGGAAGGGTGCAGACTCGTTTTCCGCCTGAACCTAATGGGTATTTGCACATTGGCCATGCAAAGGCTATCGCAATCGACTTCGGATTGGCTCAGAAGTACGGAGGCGTATGCAATCTCCGAATGGATGACACTAATCCTCAGAAAGAGGATACAGAATATGTTGAAGCAATCAAGCGCGACATTGAATGGCTTGGTTTCAAGTGGGGCAATATCTATTATGCCAGCGACTATTTCCAGAAACTGTGGGATCTGGCTGTTGAGTTGATCAAGCAGGGCAAGGCTTACATTGACGAGCAGACTCCGGAAGAAATTGCAGCGCAGAAGGGCACTCCTACTCAGCCAGGCGTAAATTCGCCTTATCGCGATCGTCCTGTGGAAGAGAACTTGAAACTGTTTGAGTATATGAACAGCGGCGAGTGCGAGCCAGGAAAAATGATTCTCCGTGCCAAGATAGATATGGCAAATCCTAACATGCATTTCCGTGATCCTATTATGTATCGTGTGCTTAACATGCCTCACTGGCGTACTGGCAACAAATGGAATGCTTATCCTATGTATGACTACACTCATGGGCAGTGTGACTACTGGGAGGGTGTTACTCACTCATGGTGTACGCTTGAGTTCGTGAGCCACCGTCCTTTGTACGATCTGTTCGTTGATTGGGCAAAGCAGACAGAGGGCAATGATAAGCCTCTTGATGATAACAGACCAACTCAGACAGAGTTCAACAAACTGAACCTTACTCACATTCTTCTTTCCAAGCGCAACTTGCTGGTTCTTGTTAAAGAAGGTGTTGTGAATGGCTGGGATGACCCTCGAATGCCAACAATATGCGGTTTCCGTCGTCGTGGATACAGCCCTGAAGGCATTCTTGCTTTCATCGACAAGATTGGATACACTAAGTTTGACGCTTTGAATCAGATGTCCCTCTTCGAATCGGCTGTGCGCGAGGACTTGAACAAGCGTGCTCAGCGCGTGAGTGCAGTGGTAAACCCTGTGAAGCTTGTCATCACCAATTTCCCTGAAGGTGAAGAGGAAATCTGCGTTGCTGTGAACAATCCAGAAAATGAAGCAGATGGCACACACGAGATTATCTTCTCTCGCGAGCTGTGGATTGAGCGTGACGACTTCATGGAGGATGCTCCTAAGAAGTTCTTCCGTCTTGGTCCAGGCAAGGAGGTCCGCTTGAAGAATTCATACATAATCAAGTGTCCTGAGACAGATTGCTGCAAGAAGGATGAAAATGGCGTGATCACTGAGATTTATGCCGAGCTTATTCCTGAGACAAAGACTGGTCAGGCAAACTGCGACATGAAGATCAAGGGAAAGACTATCCACTGGGTGAGCTGCAAGCACTGCGTCGAAGCAGAGGTGCGAAACTACGACCGTCTGTGGATGGTAGAGAATCCTCGCGACGAAGTGGCAAATTACTCTAAAGCTAATGGTGATGTGCGAGGCATTGAGGCTATGCGCCCATTCCTCAATCCAGATAGCCTTGAGGTGAAGACTGCTTACGTGGAAGAATATCTAAAGAATTGCAAACCATTGGATTATCTTCAGTTCCAGCGTATTGGCTACTACAATGTGGACTTGGACAGCACTACTGACCATCTTGTGTTCAACCGCACAGTGGGATTGAAGGACACTTGGGCTAAGCAGAACAAGTAAATAGAATATATAAGTTACACTTCATATTATTTCATAGCTCTTGAATAATTACTTTGAATCGGAAGAGTTTCGCGAGATTCTTGCTTCCTACGAGGAGCAGCTTGCGAGAGGGGAGTCGCCGTATTTCGATGCGGACGACTTTGCCGATATTGCTGACAACTATCTCTCTACCGAACGTCCGAAAGAGGCTATGGATGCCATTTTGCGTGGTCTTGCCATTCATCCCGACGATGAGGTGCTTCTCACCTCTAAGTCGTCCATTCTCATCTTCAACCACGACTTTGAGGAAGCACGCGAGTGCATCATACAGAACAAGCTGAAAGGCAATGACATACTTTATCAGAAGGCTCAGCTTGCATACGCACTTGACAATGACATTAGCAAGGCAGAACGCATGTTTCGCAAGTGGCTTAACAAGGAAATGGAGAACCTGTCGGGCACACAAGCGGAGATTGCAGAGCGTGAAGCGTATCTGCACATCGTGTCATCGTTTGTCGAACTCCATCGCAATGCCCTCGATTTAGAGCCAGAGGTCACTCTCTGTCGTAGATGGATTGAGGAGTATATGAATCGATTTGAGCCACTGGGTAAGTATGATGCTGATATTACTATCACAGATATTTGCCGTCACACGGAACTTTCCGACCTGCTTGTCAGAGGATTGGCACAAGTGCTTGATGAGCAGCCTTACTTGAAGAACGGCTGGTCAACATTGGCTCTTGGCTATTTCACTCTCGATAAGTTTGAGCAAGCAATCGAAGCTACTGATTTCGCTCTTGCCATTGAACCTCATGACATTGAGGCTATGCTGACGAGAGCTTATAGCCACAATTATCTGGGACAAAAGGAGGAGGCTCGTCAGTATTTCGAAAAATACTTTGAAGAGGGAGGAGCAGATGCCGTGCAAGGAATACCATACGCTGATGCGCTTGCGTGTTGTGGCGAGAAGGAAACTGCTCTGTCATATCTGCAGATGGGTGAAGCTGCTCTCGAGCGTGAGTTTATCGATGCTCGTGACAAGTATGGTCAAAATGATGGCGTGAGATTTGAAGAGGCATTCCGCAGATATATGCAAGCTATGGGAGATGCAGTCAACGTGTATAACTATCTGGAGAGGTTCGACGAGGCAGAACGGTGCACGCGCAGGATTCTCGACTTAGAGCCACACAATCCAGAATACATATTCATGCTTGGCAATTTCCAGCTTGCGCAGAATAAGATAGATGACGCAATCTCAACCTACAGCTTTGCGGTGTTTGAGGCGCATGACAAAATCATGATGTCCATCGACATTGCTCTGACATTGGTGATGAACAACTATGATGAGTTTGCGCTTGAGATGCTGAAATCGATTGATGCTTTGGTTAAGAAGAATCCACATGATAGCCCGAGCATCAAGAACATACCTGCAGTGAAGTCATTGACGTATCTAAAGCTTGGTCAGAAGGATTTGTTTCTGTACAACTTCAAGTTTGCCATCTACGAGACACCATCTCTCATCGAGCATATCTTCAAGGATTATTTCCCAGAAGGAATGCGAGTGACGGAATACTATGACTATGCTGTAGAGAAAATAAAAGAATTTGAGAACGAAAACAAAGAATAAAACACTTGTTATATATATGGTACACAACAAATTCAAAGGATTGGGCATAGCGCTCGTCACTCCTTTCACGAAGAGCGGAGAAGTAGATTACACTGCTTTGCGACGTCTCCTCGACTATCAGCTCTCCAATGGAACTGATTTCCTCTGTATTCTCGCCACGACAGGCGAAACTCCTTGCCTCTCAGCCGAAGAGAAGAAGACTATCAAGGATATCGTTGTGGAAAAGGTGCAGGGACGCATCCCTATCCTTATGGGCTGTGGAGGCAACAACACTGCTGCCGTCGTCAACGAACTCCAGACAGGCGACTTCACTGGCATTGACGGCATCCTGTCTGTTTGCCCTTACTACAACAAGCCATCGCAGGAAGGTCTCTATCAGCACTTCAAGGCTATTGCAGCGGCAACATCGCTTCCAGTGGTGCTCTACAATGTTCCTGGACGCGTAGGTGTGAACATGACGGCAGAAACAACTCTTCGCCTTGCCAACGATTGCGAAAACATCGTTGCCATCAAGGAGGCAAGCGGCAACTTCACTCAGATTGACGATATTATCAAGAACAAGCCAGACAACTTCGATGTCATCTCAGGTGATGACGGCATCACATTCCCTCTCATCACTCTCGGTGCTGTAGGCGTGATTTCCGTCATAGGAAACGCTCTACCTAAGGAGTTCTCTCGCATGGTGCGCCTTGCTCTCAATGGCGACTACAGCAATGCTCTTCTCATCCATCATCAGTTCACCGAGCTCTTCAAGCTCCTCTTCGTGGACGGCAACCCAGCAGGTGTCAAGGCTATGCTCAGCTCTATGGGTCTCATCGAGAATGAGCTTCGTCTTCCTCTTGTCCCAAGCCGCATCTCCACATTCGAGAAGATTAGCAATATCATCAAGGAGTTGAACATTAAATGCTGAGAAAGAATAGGCGAAAGACCGTCTTTTCTCTATAGAAATATGAAAGGGATTGTGCATGAAACATGCTCAGTCCCTTCTTCATGTTATTCGATGTGTCGCAATTATGATTATTTTAGAGTGGGCAATTTGGTGGGATGAAAAAAATATGCTAACTTTGTGGCGAATTGCGAAGTTCTCGCAGAATATTTATGATTAATAACTAATTAAACAAGACAATATTATGGCAATAGAAAACAAATATGTGACAGTAGCTTACAAACTCTATGTGAAGGATGAAGATGACGTGGAGGAAACTCTTGTGGAGGAATGCGATTCGGAGCATCCATTCCAGTTCATCAGCAAGCTTGGTGCAGTGCTTCCTGCTTTCGAGGATGGCGTGGCAAGCTTGGAGAAGGGTGCAAGCTTCGATTTCGTGATTCCATGCAAGGATGCATACGGCGAGTTCAATGACGAGCTTATGTTTGACGTGGAAAAGAGCATCTTCATGATTGATGGCAAGTTTGACAGCCAGCATATATTTGATGGCAATGTCGTGCCTATGCGCGGTGAGGACGGCAGCGTGTTCAATGCTACTGTCATTGAGGTGAAGGATGATGCTGTAACTCTCGACCTTAACCATCCACGCGCTGGCGAGGATCTTCATTTTGTTGGCACTGTGGTGGAAAGCAGAGTGGCAACAAACGAGGAAGTAGCAGAGTTGCTCAACTTCATGAGCGGCGGTTGCGGCGGCCATTGTGGTGGTGGTTGCGGTGGCAATTGCGGAGGCGGCTGCGGTGATGGCGGTTGCGAGTGTGGCGGCGGATGCCAGTAAGTTTTTGAAAATATAGAAGAATAGGAAATGCGTAATACTTTTGGAAATATATTCACGCTAACTACTTTTGGCGAGAGTCATGGAGCTGGTGTAGGAGGAGTTGTTGATGGAATGCCTGCGGGTATCGACATTGACGCAGAATTCATTCAGCATGAGCTCGACAGACGCAAGCCAGGGCAGAGCAAGATCACTACTGGCAGACAGGAAGGAGATGTTGTGGAAATACTGTCGGGCGTGTTTGAGGGAAAATCTACAGGATGCCCTATAGGATTCCTTGTCCGCAACACCAACCAGCATTCTAAAGATTATGAGAATGTGCGCAATGTTTATCGTCCTTCGCATGCCGACTATACTTATAGTATGAAGTATGGGTTGCGCGACCATAGGGGCGGTGGCAGAAGTTCTGCTCGCGAGACGATATCTCGTTGCGTAGGTGGCGCATTTGCCAAGCTGGCTCTGAAGCAGCTGGGCATTGAGGTGGTTGCATACACATCGCAGGTGGGTAACATTACGCTTGAACGTGATTATCGCAAGTATGATCTTTCGCAGATTGAGAGCAATCCTGTTCGCTGCCCTGATCAGGCGAAGGCGAAGGAGATGGAGCAGCTGATTCTGGATGTGAAGTCTGAAGGTGACACCATTGGCGGCATCATTACTTGTGTTGTCAAAGGCTGTCCTGCAGGTTTAGGCGAGCCAGCTTTTTCCAAGCTGCATGCTGAACTTGGCTCTGCAATGCTTGGCATCAATGCTGTCAAGGGCTTCGAGTATGGCGAGGGATTTGAAGGAGTAGGGCAGAGAGGCTCTGAGCAGAATGACATTTTCTATAACGACAATGGCTGCATCAGCACTCGCTCTAATCACAGCGGTGGCATTCAAGGCGGCATCAGCAATGGGCAGGATATTTATTTCAGAGTACTCTTCAAGCCTGTCGCTACTCAACTCAGACCTCAGCCTACGGTGAACAAGGACGGTGAAGAAACTGTGCTTGAAGTGAAGGGAAGGCACGATCCTTGCGTGCTGCCTCGCGCAGTGCCAGTGGTGGAGGCCATGGCTGCAATGACAATACTCGACCATTATTTACTTAATAAGACAGTGAAGCTGTAGTGCATCGATTTGCATTGCAGTTTCATTGCATGACACTAAACACTATATTATAATATGAATAAGGTAATGCTAATTGGAAATGTGGGTGCAGAACCACAGGTGAAATACCTTGATCAAGGTGTATGCGTAGCCCAAGTGAGACTTGCAACAACAGAGCGTGGATACACTCTGCAAAATGGCACACAGGTGCCAGACCGTACAGAATGGCATACATGTATCTTTTGGCGAAAGCAAGCAGAAGTGGTGGAAAAATATGTGCATAAAGGTGACAAACTGTATGTGGAAGGCAAGATTCAGTCTCGCGACTGGACAGACAAACAGGGAATTAGCCGAAAAACAGTAGAGATAATGGCTGACAATCTGGAACTGCTTTCTCCAAAGCCTCAAAGTGCTCAGCAGCCATCGCAGACTGCTCAATCAGTGCAAGAGACTCCAGCTGTCGTTACTCCGCAAGAAAACAATGATGTTTACCCATTCTAAACAATCATAATGGATAATAAATACACATTCATAGCAGGTCCGTGCGTCATAGAGTCGATGGAATGCTTGGAGACTGTAGCAGAAGAGCTTGTGCGCCTAAATGCGAAACATGGCACAGATATCATTTTCAAGGCTTCGTTCGACAAAGCAAACCGCACGAGCATACATTCGTTCCGTGGTCCAGGCTTGGAGAAAGGCATTCAGATGCTTGGCAACATCAAGGAGAAATATGGATTGAAAATCCTTACAGATATTCATGAGAGCTACCAAGCTCAAGCAGCTGGTGAAGTAGCTGACGTGCTGCAGATTCCTGCTTTCTTATGCCGTCAGACTGATTTGCTCGTGGCCGCTGCTCACACTGGCAAAGTGGTGAACATCAAGAAGGCTCAGTTCCTTTCAGGATTGGACATGGAATATCCTGTGCAGAAGGTTCGTGAGAGTGGCAATGACAATGTCTGGCTCACTGAACGTGGCAATATTTATGGCTACAACAATCTTGCAGTAGATTTTCGCAATATAGCTGACATGCACAAGTTTACTGACACTGTTATAATGGATTGCACGCATTCTGTGCAGCGCCCTGGTGCAGCTGGCGACAAGTCTGGCGGCAATCGCGAGTTTGTTCCATCTATGGCACTTGCAGCAAAGGCTTTCGGTGCTAACGGTTTCTTTTTTGAGATTCATCCTGACCCAGAAAATGCTAAGAGCGATGGACCTAACATGCTCTATCTTTCTGATTTCGAGAAAGTGGTAGAGAGCTTGATATACTGATACTATACAATGAATAACGCAAGAACATACGCAGAAAGATGCCTGAGGGATGAGGCACAGGCTTTGCTCGACCTTATTCCACAGATGAGCGATTCGTTTGACGAAGTCGTGAATCTGATTCATCGATGCTGTGGTCACGTTGTTGTGACAGGTGTGGGCAAGTCTGGTCATGTTGCGGCAAAAGTAGCAGCAACACTTGCAAGCACTGGCACTCCGTCTTTCTATCTCAACACTCTCGATGCACTACATGGCGATTTGGGTATGGTGACTACGGAAGATGTGGTGATGATGATAAGCAATTCGGGCAATACGGATGAGTTGCTTCGTGTCATCGCCTCGCTTGAGGAACGTCACATTCCAATTGTGGCAATGACTGGTGACGAGAGCTCACTCATAGCTCAGCATTCTGATTATCATATCTTGGTTAAGGTAGAGCGAGAAGCATGTCCTCTCAACCTTGCTCCAACATCAAGCACCACAGCCGCTATGGCAATGGGAGATGCTATTGCATGTGCGCTGATGGAGGTGCGCAAATTCAAGGCAAAGGATTTCGCTCAATTCCATCCTGGAGGCTCGCTTGGCAGAAAGTTGCTCGTCAAGGTGAAGGATGTGATGTACACTGACAATTTCCCTATTGTTCCGCCTACAATGCGTCTTTCTGATGCGCTAATAACCATCAGCAATGGTAAGCTTGGGCTTGGCGTTGTGATGGAAGGTGAACAGATTCTCGGTATCATTACCGATGGCGACATTCGCCGTGCAGTGGAGGGGGCTCGACAGAACTTCATCAATCTTTCTGTCAATGACGCTATGACCCGCACACCAAAGACCATAGGCCCTGAGGCAAAGCTTACAACTATTCAGCAAATGTTCCGCAATCATAAGATTCACTCTCTGCTTGTTGTGGAGAAAGGAAAGTTGGTGGGAATAGTTGATTACTTTGCAATTATGAATTAGTATCATACTGTTGTAATTGATCAGTAATTCATAACCTATGAATTAGTATGAAACTGTTGTAATTGATCTGTAATTCATAACCTAAAAATACCAGACAAATAAAAACCGTTGGCAGATATTACTCTACCAACGGTTTTGTTTTATACTATAGCTTCAATGTCTATTATCCACCGAAGTTATCGAATGCGATCATATCGTCCTCTACGCCGAGAGAGTGGAGGAGATCGAGCACTGTCTTAGCCATCATTGGAGGGCCGCAGAGGTAGTACTCAACATCTTCTGGGTTCTCATGCTGCTTGAGGTAAGTGTCGCCCATCACTGGAGCTACGAAACCAGGAGTGTATGCGGTGCCTGCTGCGTCTGCCTTTGGATCTGGACGGTCGAGAGCCAAGTGGAAGTGGAAGTTGTCGAAGTCCTTCTCGAGCTGGAGGAAGTCGTCGAGGAATGGGATTTCCTCAAGAGCACGTGCACCATAGAAGTAGTGCATCTCACGGTCGCGAATGTTGAGAGTCTTGAGGCAGTGCATGATCTGTGCGCGGAGAGGAGCCATGCCGGCGCCACCACCTACCCAAATCATCTCACGGCCTGTGCCGTACTTAGGACGGAACTCTCCGTAAGGACCAGACATGATAACCTTGTCGCCTGGCTTGAGAGAGAAGATGTAAGAAGATGCGATACCTGGGTTTACATCCATGAATCCTGGACCCTGATCCTTTGGCTTGAATGGAGGAGTAGCGATACGCACGTTGAGTGTGATGATGTCGCCCTCGTCAGGATAGTTGGCCATAGAGTAAGCACGGATTGTTGGTGTCTCGTTGACACACTTGAGACCAAAGAGACCGAACTTCTCCCATGCTGGGAGGTAAGTGTCGCCGACGAGCGACTTGTCGATGTCCTTGTCGTAATCCATGAAGAATGCTGGAATCTTGATCTGAGCGTAAGAGCCTGGTTCGAAGTCCATGTGCTCGCCTGGAGGAAGAGCAACCTTGTACTCCTTGATGAATGTAGCCACGTTCTTGTTGCCAATCACTGTACACTCCCATTCCTTTACGCCCATTACTGAATCTGGCACCTTAACTTCAAGGTCGCCCTTCACCTTAGCCTGACAGCCAAGACGATAGCCTTCCTTGATCTGCTTGCGAGTGAAGTGACCCTTCTCTGAGTCGAGGATTTCGCCACCGCCAGAAGTGATCTGGCACTTGCACTGTCCGCATGAGCCCTTGCCACCGCAGGCAGAAGGAAGATACACATCCTTTGCTGCGAGTGTGCTGAGGAGGCTTGCGCCCTGCTCAACTTCGAGCTTGTCCTTTCCGTTGATGGTAATTGTGACATTACCGCTTGGAGAGAGGAATTTCTTAGCAACGAGCAAGATGATAACCAAGATGAGGATGATTACCAAGAATACTCCTATGCTTGAAAGAATAAAATTAATATCCATTTTGCTGTGTCCTTTCTTTTAGATTTTGAGACCTGAGAAACACATGAATGCCATAGCCATCAAGCCTACTGTGATGAAAGTGATGCCGAGACCCTGGAGAGGCTTTGGCACGTCAGAGTAAGCCATCTTCTCGCGAATAGCTGCAAGACCAACGATGGCGAGTGTCCAGCCGATACCAGAACCGAGAGCGTAAGCGAGACAGTCGCTGATGCCACCGATGTACTGAGTAGAAGCAGGATCCATGTTGATGCGCTGCTGCATGAAGAGCGAAGCACCCATGATAGCACAGTTAACGGCGATAAGTGGGAGGAAGATACCGAGAGCAGCATAGAGAGAAGGGGAGAAGCGCTCCACTATCATCTCGACGAGCTGCACCATACCTGCGATAACTGCGATGAACAGGATGAATGCGAGGAATGTGAGGTCAACGCCACAGATGCCATCTGCAGCAAGCACCTTTGTCTGCAAGAGGTAATCAACAGGCACAGTGATGAAGAGCACGAATGTAACTGCCACACCAAGGCCGAAAGATGTCTTTACTGTCTTAGATACTGCAAGGTAAGAGCACATACCCAAGAAGAAAGCGAAAATCATGTTGTCCACGAAGATTGAGCGGACGAACAACTGAATGAAATGTTCCATAATCTTATACTTTAATATTTAGGTATGTTAATTACTGTTCTTTATTTACTGTACGGTGTACCCAGATGAAGCAAGCAACGAGGATGAGTGCCATAGCAGGCATTGTCATCATACCGTTGTTGATGTAGAGACCACCGTTCTCCATGTAGGCACCGTCAGGGATGATCTGGAAGCCGAGGATTGTGCCGAAGCCGAGGATTTCGCGAACGAAACCAACCACTACGAGCACGAATGCGTAGCCAAGACCGTTGCCGATACCATCGAGGAATGACTCCCAAGGGCCATTCTGCATAGCGAATGCCTCGAGGCGTCCCATGAGGATGCAGTTAGTGATGATGAGTCCGACATAGACACTGAGTTCCACGCTCACATCGTAAACGAAAGCCTTAAGGATGTTGCTCACGATAGTTACGAGAGCTGCAACCACAACGAGCTGGACGATGATACGGATGCGGTTAGGAATAGTCTTGCGGAGCAATGAAATGATCACGTTAGCGAAAGCTGTGATGACAGTAACGGAAAGACCCATTACGATAGCAGGCTTCAGCTGTGATGTAACGGCGAGAGCAGAGCAGATACCGAGCACCTGAACTGCTACAGGGTTGTTAAGGTTAAGCGGACCCTTGAAGATTTCGCCATTTTCCTTTGAAAATAATGCCATATTCTTTGTCCTCCTTATTAATTCTTGAATGACTCAATCTCGCCCTTCTTTTCAGCAAGGCTCTGCTTGAGCATATCGTTAACACCATTTGAAGTGAGTGTAGCACCTGTCACAGCGTCAACATAGTTGTCTGTTGTAACGTCGTTTGGTGCTTTTCCAGCCTTGAAGACGCCGAGAACAACATCGCCGTTCTCGTTGAAGATCTTCTTGCCCTGGAAAGAGTCCTGGAACCACTGCTCTTTGATGCGAGCACCAAGACCAGCTGTTTCGCCCTCGTGGTTGAAGAAAGTGCCATATACAGTCTCACCATCCTTGTTGATGGAAACCCAGCCCCAGATAGGACCCCAGAGACCTGCACCCTTAACCTTAACGACAAGCTTCTCCTCACCGTTCACATTTGCATTGAGCACTTCTGCGTCCTGGTTCTGCTCGCCGAGCACATTAGTCCACTCAGCCTCAGGGTCAGCGCACTCACGGATGTTGAGAGCCGCGAGAACCTGCTTCTTAGTGTCGAGAGCCACGTTCTTGTCCTGAGTAGGCTTAAGCGAAGAAGCCACGAACGCAAGGAGGAATGCTACGATGATTACCATCACGCTTGCATATATAATAGTATATGCGTTGCTATTTGTATTCAATTTTGCCATAGTCTTTTTCCTCCATTATTTAGCAGCACGCTTAGCGCGCTTGTTGATATTAGACTGAACGAAGAAGTAGTCGAAGAGTGGAGCGAATACGTTCATCAAGAGGATAGCAAGCATCATGCCCTCTGGATAGCCAGGGTTCAAAACGCGGATGATGATTGCCATTGCACCGATGAGAAGACCGAAGATCCACTTGCCGCCTTCTGTGCGAGGGCTTGTGACAGGGTCAGTAGCCATGAACACAGCGCCGAATGCGAAGCCGCCCACTGTGAGCTGCTCCCACCACTCGAAGTTCACAGCATCAGAGTATGGGAGGAGGTAAGCCATAACAGCGCCGCCTACGAATGTGCCGAGAATGATCTTCCAGCTTGCGATGCCAGCCCAAACGAGGATGACAGCGCCAATCATGATAGCGATGAACGAAGTCTCGCCGATAGAACCAGGGATAGTACCGATGATAGTGTCCATAGCATCGTATGTGACAGGCTCACCTGCAGCAAGCTGGCCGAGTGGAGTAGCTGCGCTGACACCATCGATAGTGCCGTTGATAGAATCCATGTAATCGCCATTCACCCACACCTTGTCGCCAGACATCATTGCTGGATAAGCAAAGAAGAGGAATGCGCGTGTCACGAGAGCAGGGTTGAAGATGTTCATACCTGTGCCGCCGAACACTTCCTTAGCGAACACAACTGCGAATGCTGTAGCAACAGCGATGATCCAGAGTGGGCAGTTTACAGGCACGATCATTGGGATGAGCATACCAGTCACGAAGAAACCTTCATGAACCTCTTCCTTCTTCCACTGAGCGATAGCGATCTCGATGCCGAGACCCACAGCGTATGAAACGATGATCTTAGGAAGGATGACTCCGAGACCATAGAGGAAGTTGCACATCAATGAAGCATCACTTTCACCAATGATTGCATAGTGCTGATAACCAATGTTCCACATACCAAAAAGAATGGCAGGAATCATAGCTATGATGACGAAGAAAATAGAGCGCTTAGAGTCGATGGCGTCGTGAATCTGCGCGCCACGCACCTTAGCAGTCTCGTTAGGCACAAAGAAGAAAGTCTCCATTGCGTCGAAGAGAGAGCCGAATGCGCTCAGCTTACCTCCTTCTGAGAAGGTAGGCTTCAAGTTGTCGAGAATATTCTTAATAAATGCCATAGTGCTTATTCGTTTTCTTTACGCAGCATGTCGAGACCCTCTCTGACGATGCGCTGAAGTTCAACTTTAGAGCTATCCACGAACTCAGCCATAGCAAAGTCCTCAGGAGCAACCTCATAGATGCCAAGAGCCTCCATGCGGTCGATGTCGCCAGCGATGATAGCCTTGACGAGCTGCTCTGGGTAGATGTCCATTGGGAACACAGAATCGTACTCGCCGCTGAAGATCATGTGACGGTGACCGCCTTTCACGCGAGCATCAAGCACATACTCCTTGCTCTTAGGCATGAGCCAAGTGAGGTAAGAGCGGCTTGTAGAGAACTCGTTAAGACGAGGAGCAATCCATCCGAAGAGCTCATTAGCCTCGTCACCCTCTGGAATAGCAGTGACCTCTGTAGTGTGAGCCAAGAGGAACGCATCCTCAGTGGTCTTCATGCCAGTGAGAGGGTTGCCGTCGATGAGGCGAACCTTCTTGTCAGTAGCCACGTTGCCAGCCACGATGTCAGCCACCTTAGCGCCAACAAGCACCTTCTTGTAGGCAGGAGCCTTGATCTCAGAGCCAGCCACAGCAATTGTGCGAGTGAGATCCACCTTGCCAGTGTTGAACAAGCGACCGATGAAGATAACTTCCTCAGCACCGATTGTCCACACAACCTCGCCCTTGTTGATAGGGTTCACGTGGTTGATCTGCACGCCAACATTGCCAGCAGGACACTTACCGTCGAAAACTGTCACCTCTGCGCCCTTAGTGTTTGCAAGGCTGCTGCCTGGCTTCACGCCGAGGTTCACCTTAGCAATCTTGGCAAGAGCCTCGATACCAGTCTGGAAGTCAGCCTCATTGCCCTTGAGCACTACGTCGATGTCTGCAGCGAGAGGCATATCTGCGATTGCAGATACGAAGATCGCCTTTGGCTCGTCGTCTGGGTTGGCAACGACAGCATAAGGGCGAGAAACGAAGAAGCCGAACAAGCCGCTTTCGAGCAGAGCTGCCTTCACCTGGCCTCCGCTGAGCGAGCTCACGTTCTTCTTTCCGAAGTCAACATACTGCTGAGCAGCTGCTGCCTCCACCTGAACGCTCAAAACTTTACGACGGTCGCCTCTCTCCACGAGCTTCACTGTGCCCGCAACAGGAGAGACGAACTTAACTTCGGGATGCAATTTGTCCACAAACAAAGCATCGCCAGCCTTCACAACATCCCCTTCTTTCACTACCACCTTTGGCTTCATTCCCCAGAACGAATCAGGCACGAGACCGTAAACCTTGCTCATCTGGGCGTCAGAAACCTGAGCAGCAGCCTTACCCTTGAGGTTGATGTTCAAGCCTTTCGTAATTTTAATTACATTCGCCATATAAATGTTAATATTAACTGTGAATTATAGTTCTAAATCATAATACTGCGCTCGCGTGCGAACACAATACACCTAAAATTGGGTACAAAGTTAATACTTTTATATTTATTTAAGAAAAATAATCAAAACTAAATTCAGTTATTCGCAAAAAAACAAAACAAATAAGCGTTGATGACAAATAGACATTTCAAAAACACGCAACAATGCAAAAAAATCACTACCTTTGCATTTCGCAACACTGACGACCGAGCGAAATCTTTCGTTTTCAAAATGATATCAAGTATGACACTCACAACAATACTCTTGCTCCTTGCCTTTGCCACTGGCGCAGCATTCGTGCAGCGCACCACAGGCTTTGGCTTTGGCATATTCATCATGACAATGCTTCCCAACCTTCTCCCCACGTACGGTGAAGCCACTGCTCTGTCGGGCATGCTGGCTATGGTCACATCGCTCATCATCTGCCTGAAGCTGTGGCGGTTAATTCCCTGGCGAAAGCTGCTGCCGATGCTGGTTGTGTTCCTTGCTGTGAGCTTCTGTGCCGTGCAGGTGGTGAGCGGAATGGACAACGCTGTGCTGAAGCGCATCTTAGGCGTCATGCTCATCGTGGCGGCTGTTTACTTCATGTTTTTCTCCAGGAAAATCACCATCAAGCCTAATCTGCCCACACAGCTGTCGCTCGGCAGTCTGTCGGGCGTGATGGGAGGCTTCTTTGGCATGCAGGGCCCTCCTGCGGTGATATATTTCCTCTCCGTCACGAGCAACAAGGACTCGTACACGGCAATGGCACAGACCTACTTCCTCGTTGGCAACCTCATGATGACGCTCTATCGTGCCAATGCTGGATTCGTCACATCGGCTGTAGGAGTGTCGTGGTGCGTTGGCGTGCCAGCCGTTCTGCTTGGCACATGGATTGGAGGCAAGGTGTACGACCGCCTTTCGCTGCCTCTGCTTCGCAAGATTGTGTATCTGTACATTGCACTGAGCGGTGTGCTTGCATTGCTGTGAAGTGGCAGTTTTACATTATTTATATTAATTAATAGATTGATTTGCGCCGTATAGGCATTGTTTTTAGCATTATTTTTTTGCAAAGTTAAAAAAGGGTGCTATATTTGCATGTCTTTTACCATTTTGAAGCACAGTAACCTTAGAAAGAAACAAAATCAATAACAATAAATCACAAAAATCTATGAATCTAAAACCTATCATTCTGTCGGTGATGGCTGCAGGCGCCATCACAGCTTTCGCGCAGAAGCAGCCAGCATGGCAAGATCCCGCAGTCAATCAGATCAATCGCTTGACTGACCGTGCCAACTTCTTCGCCTACGAGAACGAGGCACTCGCTATCAACGACATCTCGCCAAAGGCTAATGCCATGGCAAAATCATCACGCTACCTGTCCATCGAGGGCAAATGGAAGTTCAACTGGGTGGAAAGCGCCAACGAGCGTCCAACAGACTTCTACACTCTCAAGTACGACGACTCCAAGTGGGGCACAATGCCTGTGCCTGGCATGTGGGAGCTGAACGGCTATGGCGATGCCATCTACGTGAACAACCACTACGCATGGCGCAGCGACTGGGTGGGACAGCCACCTACAGTGCAGGACAAAGGCAACCACGTGGGCTCATACCGCCGCTCGTTCACAATCCCAGCCGACTGGAAGGGCGAGAAGATCTACATGCACATCGGCTCAGCCACATCCAACATCACTGTTTACGTGAACGGCAAGCATGTTGGCTACTCTGAGGACTCGAAGGTGGCAGCAGAGTTCGACATCACGAAATACGTCACTCCAGGCAAGGAGAACCTCATCGCCATGCAGGTCATGCGCTGGTGCGATGGCAGCTGGAACGAGGACCAGGACTTCTGGCGTCTTTGCGGCATTGCCCGCGAGTGCTACCTCTATGCTCGTCCACAGGCTCACATCGAGGACATTTTCATCACTCCTGACCTCGTGAACAACTACACTGACGGCAAGCTCAACATCAAGATCGATGCCGTAGCCGCAGCAGGCAGAACCGTTGACGTGAAGCTCCGCAATGCCAACGAAGAGACAGTCGTTGTATCCAGCGGCAATGTGATTGGCAAGGACGGTAAGCTGGAAGTGAACCTTGATGTCAAGAATCCTTCCAAGTGGACAGCCGAGACACCTTACCTCTATCATCTTTATGTCACACTCCAGAACAGCGCCAACAGCGGTGCCAGCGAAGTCATCCGTCAGAATGTAGGCTTCCGCAAGGTAGAAATCAAGAATGCCCAGCTTCTTGTCAACGGACAGCCAATCCTCATCAAGGGTGCTGACCGCCATGAGCTCGACCCTGATGGCGGCTATGTGGTGAGCGTTGACCGCATGATTCAGGACATCCAGGTGCTCAAGCAGCTCAACTGCAACGCTGTGCGCACTTGCCACTATCCTGACGACCCACGCTGGTATGAGCTTTGCGACATCTACGGCATCTACCTCACAGCCGAGTCTAACATCGAGAGCCACGGCATGGGCTATGGCGACGAGTCACTCTCGAAGGACCCACGCTTCCACGACATGCACACTGAGCGTCAGGAGCACAACCTCCGTGTCCTCAAGAATCACCCATCCATCATCGTCTGGTCGCTTGGCAACGAGTCGGGCTATGGCAAGAACTTCGAAGATGCCTACGACTGGGTGAAGGCATACGACCCAAGCCGCCCATGCCAGTACGAGCAGGCTCACAGAGAGGGACGTGCCAGCGACATCTATTGCCCTATGTATGAAGGATATGAAGGCAACATCAACTACTGCGAAAACGACAAATACCAGAAGCCTCTCATCCAGTGCGAGTACTGCCACACAATGGGCAACTCAGGCGGTGGACTGAAGGAATACTGGGACATCATCCGCAAGTATCCTAAGTATCAGGGTGGCTATGTCTGGGACTTCGTTGACCAGGGCATCCGCTCTAAGTCGAAGGTTACAGGCAAGGAGATCATGGCATACGGAGGCGACTTCGGACGCTATCCTGCTTCCGACAACAACTTCAACATGAACGGCATGATCTCTGCCAATCGCCATCCACACCCACATGCCTACGAAATCAAGTACTGCTACCAGAACATCTGGACCACAATCGAGGACCTCAAGACAGGCTTGCTTGAAATCCGCAACGAAAACTTCTTCGCTCCAATCTCAGGCGTGACAATGAAATACGCCATTCTTGCTGATGGCAAGCCAGTAGCCAATGGCGACGTGAATGTAGGTCGCATGCGCATCGTTCCTCAAGGCAAGCAGCCTGTCACTATCGAGGCAGTGGCAAAAGCCATGGCAGGTGAAATTGACACAAACGGCAAGGAAGTTGTGCTTCGCGTAGAGTACATTCTCGATGAAGACACACAGCTCCAGAAGAAGGGCGAAGTAATAGCTCACGAAGAGTTCGAGCTTACTCCATACAGCTACCCTAAGGCAGAGGAAGTGCTCGCGCAGACAGTCGATAAGAAGGCAAAGAAGGCTGCCGCACCAGCAGTCAAGGTTGACGAGCGTCACATCTATCTCACAGTAGAGGCTGGCGACTTGAAGGCTACATTCGACAAGCACACAGGCTACATCTCTCACCTCGATGTTGCTGGCACTCAGATCACTCAGGACGATGCCGAGATAGAGCCAAACTTCTGGCGCGCCCCAACTGACAACGACTACGGCGCACAGATGCACAACCGTCTTGCCGTATGGCAGAACGCTACTCCACGTCGTGCCAAGTCATTCACTCACTCTGTGGATGAGGCAGGCAACTGCATCCTCAAGGCAGAGTACGAAATGAAGAACGTATCTTCTACACTCCAGCTCACCTACACGATGACTCCAGCAGGCAAGCTCATCGTCACTCAGTCCATTGCTCAGGATGCTGATGCCAAGGACGTGCCGCAGATGCTCCGTTTCGGCATGAACCTCAAGCTTCAGAAGCAGTACGACAACATCGAGTACTATGGCGAAGGTCCAGGCGAGAGCTACATCGACCGCAACAACTCCACACTCATGGGCATTTGGAACCAGAAGGTAGCTGACCAGTACTGGGCAGAATATCCGCGTCCACAGGAGTCAGGCACAAAGTCAGGCGTACGCTACTGGAAGATGACCAACAACGCCGGCAAGGGCCTCCTCTTCGAAGGCACAGAGCCACTTGAATGCCAGGCACTTCCATACACAGTCAAGGATCTCCAGCCAACCCGCGACAAGCAGCAGTTCCACTCAGGCGACCTCGTTGCAGAACCATTCAACGACGTCCACATCTCAGCCCGCTCGATGGGCATCGGCTGCGTGAACTCATGGGGCGCATGGCCACGCAAGGAATACCAGATGGGCGAGAAGAAGTACTCATACACCTACATCATCTCGCCAGTCAAGTAACACATAGCATTCCATGCCCAAACGAAAAAGGATGAACATCACCCCGATGCTCATCCTTTTTTTCTTTCATGTTATTCCTCATCATCCAAAGCGTCAGTCTGCGACTCTATTGGCATGTTTGAGATCATGTTCTTGAAATCCTTGCCAGGATAGAACTTGATCACTTTTCTTGTGACGGTAGATGCATCAGCATCCTCCATCTTCTTGGTTGTCTTGGCGCGGAAGGAAGGTTTCCAGCTGCCGAATCCGTCGAGCTTCACGCCATGGCCTATCGACATGTAGTGAATCAAGCGATCGACGAGGGCTGTGACCACGGCTTTGGTTTGCGATGGGTTCACGCCACAGGAGATTGAGCACTCTTTGATGAGTTCGTCTGATGTGATCTGAGGGAGGTTTACTTGCTGAATCTTATACACTTCTGGTTTGTCGTCTCTGAAATTGAGAACCATCTTTGATTTGCGATATTGTATTGCCATAATGAATGAATTTTGTTTGAATGTTCCTATTGTGAATAAATATAATCTGCCATTGTTTTTCAAGTCATCTTCCAATTATCGATAATTCTTTGTCTTTCAATTATATACACGCCGATGAAAATTTCCAAATAAATAGTGACATTTTTTTTAGAAAAATTCCATATTAGGGGTAACATGATTTTTGTCACCGAAGGAAGAAAAGGCGGTTTTTGTTGCCCGAAATGGGAAAAGTGGCTTGCGGTGATGCGGAAAAATGGATGTGAGTGAGGCGTAAAAAAATGATGAAAAAAAAATATTTTTTTTTGGAATCTTAAATCGAAAAGTCTATACTTGTATTAGTTAAGGCTGAAGGAGCTACGGACTGGAAAAATGGACTTGAAATGGACTTGATGAGTGTCTCATCATTTTCGGTTTACTTGTCTCACGAGTTTCGTAACATACTAATACCTAATTTACTAATACGCTAAGTATCGAAAATTCATACAAATTTTCGATGTCATTTTTTCCAAGAATTATAGAATGAAGAACACTTACAACTACCGTAAAATCACGGAGCTTGTTGCCGACACGCTTTCGCCAGCGGAAGCGTACACTTACCTTTGTTTAGCGTCCAAATCGGACTACAACACAATGGTGAGTTCTATTAATCAAGATACGCTTGCAATGATAGTAGATGGAACTAAAGACGCAGAAGATGAGAAGAAAGTCAGCAATAGGGTGAGGACGATACAGAACCATCTTGCCAAGTTTGCCGAGCACAAACTGATTGAAACTTGGACTCAGCAACGCAGAGGACCGCGAGGTGCGTACAGATTCAACACCTACCATCTGACGGACGAGCACTATTGCTTGATAGATATGAAACTGATAGATGAGCCTATTTCGAAGGAACTGAAAGGTTTCCTCGTGATGCTGAAACTTAGATGCTTCAACGGAACGAACACTTGTCAGTATTCTTACCAGCAACTTGCGGATACTCTGACCATTAGCAAGTCAACTGTGGGCAGGTACATGAAGGATGCGATGACGTTGGGATATGTGAAAAAAGATAGTAAAGGGATACATTTGACGAGGAAAGATATTTTCTACATCACGAGCGAGACTATGCTTGCTTTCATGAAGAGGGTGTATCCGGAAGTATTGACGGACGAAGATTTATATTATTCAAAAACAATATAAAATTTTTAAAAATGAGTTATATCAGTTATGACAACTCAATTAAATGCACAGACATTGTGTATAGAACCAAAGAAGAGGAAAAGGCTTTGAGAGATTCAAGCGAGGTCGCATATTCCATCAAGATGACAAACAAAGGCTGCAAAGATAGCAAGAGCAGAAACTACTATCGCTGTCCAAACGGAGTGCCATATCACGGAGGCGATTGGGGACACAGAAATAATGAGGAAATGGCAGAATCGGGATTCGTGTTCCTTGACATCGACGACAAGGACAACCTGAAGAATGGCATGACATGGAAAGAAGCACTGGAAGCGTTCCGTCCTCATTTTGAGGAATTTGGAGTGGTTCATTTCGAGCAGTCCATTCGCGGAGGAGCACATGTCACGGCTCGCAGAACCGAAGGACTGACCATCAGGGAAAACATCCGACTGTTCAATTTCCGTTTTCCGCAGTTCACATTCGACTATTCCTGCTGTGACAAATCAAGGGCTTGCTTCCTTGTGCCAAGCGAATATGTGAAGTACGAGACTGAAGACTACTACTCAAGGGGAGTGCCGCCCTATCTCCCTCTTTCTGTATCGGACAGAGAGATGATGGACGAATGGAGAGAAGAAGAGAGACGCATTCATCAGCAGCAGATAGCTGAAAGGCAGAAGAATGCTCCCCGATTCGTGACGGGAGATGACACGACGGATCAAGAGAAGCTACTTGAACTGATCGACATAATAGAGAAAGCCCAAGTGGATCTCACAGCCCTGTATGATGACTGGATCAAGATAGGTTTCCTCATCTCCAACTATTTCGGCATAGGTGGTGAATCTCTCTTCCATCGTGTTTCCCAGTTCTATCCAAGGTATGACTACAACGAGGCCTCTCGCAAGTACGACAACCTCGCAAGGACATCTCGCCAAGAGATCTGGATAGGCACATTGATAATGTATGCTCAGAATGAGGGAGTGATAAAGTGAAAGTGCTGCACACAGGCAGAAGATGATAATAATGCAGAAAATGAAAAAGCCAATCGACTGTAAATATGTCGGTTGGCTCTTTTGTCATATACGAATGCTTCATTTCTCTTCGCATATACTCTTAGCCGCCTCGTTCAAAGCCATGCACTCCGCACGGCTTATTCCTTTCTTCCTGTCCAGATGCGGATATTCGCTTGGCACAAGCACCAGCACCTGACCATTCACGCAGTAGTCGTACAGCCCACCCGGACACTGGCTGAAATCGCTGAAGCCATTATCCACCAGCTGTATGACGGAGTGTCCCTCCTTCAGGCACACATCTCTCACAGCAGCCTCATGCGGACTGATGAAAGGCGACACAAGAGCATACCCCCTTCTTGCCTTGATCACGCATCCATTCATATAGTCGCGTCTTTCCTGATCGCTCCATCTCGACCTCACCCACACCTGCTGCCTTGCCAGTCCCAGCAGATTCACATTGCCAATGGCATCATAGCTCCTTCCTCCAATCATAATGCCACGTATCGGAATGAGCAGATTCCTATGCCTCATCTTCTGCCACCTATGCATCGGATTATTATGCACATAGCGTATCATAGTGGCAAGCTGTCCCTTCCTTCTGAGCCGGGTTTCGTCATAGTCCTCCTCAAACATGGCATGATCCTCCAGCATCCTCCGGCTCGTGATGGGTAGCGGTGGCTGTCGATAGCCATAGCCATGTCCATAGCCATAGCCAGCATTGGCATCAGCCGCGTTGCCATTCCTGCTTGCTGTGTATGCGGAATCTTTCCCCATACATCCCAACGACGAACCCACCGAAGCGCCCACAGCCTCACGTTCGCCCTTATATCCCACATCCTCACATCCGCCCTTATATCCCACATCCTCACGTTCGCCCTTATATCCCACAGCCTCACGTTCGCCGTCATATCCCACACTCTCACGTTCGCCGTCATATCCATAGCCAGTACCACTGGCGGCCCTCTCACCTCCATTCCTCTCCCTCTCCCTCATCCTCTCAATCTCCCTTCTCAAAGCCTTATTGCACCCGATCTTCATCCCATGCACAATCTCCCCCACCGTGCAATCCATCCTCTCCTCCACAAACAGCACAAAGTGGCAATGCTCCGGCATCACCGCCTTACCCAGCACCCTCACCTTCCTTCCCTTCTTCCTGGCAAAATACTCAATGCTGCTGATGCACTGCGACACCTCAGCCCCCAGAGGCGTCAGCTCGCACCTCGCATTCTCCACTCCATCACCCACAATCCTTCCCAGCACCTGACACCTGTCACTGCACACCAGCGTGACATGATATATGCATCTTTCCCTATAGTCATGCCACTTGCTATGCTTCCTGTGCGTCGGCTTCTTCCCAGCCTCCCCGCCATTCCTCGCAATATCCTTCCTTTCCATTTCCTTTCTCCTTTCTTTCTGGCAAAAGTAGCAATTATTCCTCACATCAGCAAGAAAATACATGCGGATTATTCTAAAAAAGAAAGATACAACCACAGGGTGGATTGATTAAGTGCAAAGTTATCACATAATATGAATATTAGCAATAGTTCAGTAGATTTTTTGTTTATAAGATGATAGTTTTGTCATATTTCATTAACTTTGCAATATGGAAAAGAAAATTATAGAAATAATGAAGCCCGAGGAGGATTGGAACCCCATGGGATATGAACGGCTATACATGGACGAGCCTTCGTTTGAGTATGTGTGGAAAGTGGCTGATGAGTTCTGGCCTGACTATGATATAGAAATACAACAGATGATGCCTTCTCTCGTTCCAGATCAGTTTGTGAGAAGGTATTTTGATGGTGATATTGATTTGACAAGCAAAGAAGCCTATCTTAATGCAGAGGAGGTGCAGCAGACTTTAGATGGCTTTGGATTGGACTGCACGAAGTTCTGGTATCTGTGTCTGGTGATAAAGGATTATGCAGAGGGAAATGTATTTGATGCTATCAAAGAGAATAAAACGTCAAAAGAGGTATTGAAGGAATTTTTGGATACATTAGGGAAAATGGAAATAGACGAGGAGACGGTAGCTAAAACAAAATGGAACTTGGCCCCAACACAGCGTAAGGCTACGCTAACATTGAAAGTGGAAGGAGAGAAGCACCCGTATGTAGTAGAAGATAGCAGGGCTTTGTGTGTTATATATTTTGCTGTCAATGAGATGACTAACAAAATCAACAATCCTGCGTTTGATAATTTTAATATTGATTTCAAAAACAGAATCAATCTCTCAGACACACATCTTCTATATTTGTTTGACCAATACCTTTCGTGGTTCTTGAAAGATCTGAAACCTCAGAAAGGGAAGTATGCGTCATTCGACAAGCGGCTTCTTGTGTCGAGAATGATATACATATTGAGGCTATCAAAGAATCGGAAATATTATGATGAATATGATGAGAAAGGCAACAAGATAAACTTCTTGAAGAATAATTTGAAGAACTATAAGGAGCCTAAGAACAAAACAATAAATATAAGGTATTTAGTTTAATATATATAATGTGTTTACCCACTATCAATTACTGATGGTGGGTAATTTTTTTGTGTTTTTTACCCCCTTTCATCGGGAGGGTAAAAACAAGCATTACTTTGTCACCTTATTATGCGAGGGTAAAAAACTGACAAAAAACACCCCCATAAGAACGTGAAAAATAATTAGTTAGAATAAAAAATACTCCTTACCTTTGCACTCGAAATCAAGAACGAATGGTTTCAGCGGTCTTTGAAAGAGGGAAACAACGAGCATGACGGTGACATGCAGAGCGAGGGCTCTAAAACAAAAACGACCTGAAAGCTGAGGAGGTCGGTAAAGAAACCGAAGCAAAAAAATGCATATAATTAAAACCTCACGATGTATAGGTAATCGTTATAAAAAAATGATGAATTTGAATTTCAATGAAGTAATCGCTAAGGCAAACATCGCAACAGTTAAGAACGACAACGTAGCAGCAGCTGCAAGTATCAGAACCTTGATGGAGAACGGTGAAAAACTCACAATCACGTTCCGCACAGCAAAGAAAAATGGTGTGGATTACGCTTGGGTTGAGTCTCCAAAATGCAGCGGCATCAGACTGGATGCCACAGAAAAATCGGTGATGTGGCTCTTCCTCTATATCTTCTCCGGAAATATTGATTCTGCTATTGATTTCGATCCTGAGAAGATGGAAGTTAAGCCACGTGAAGAAGGTGAGCAATCTGCTCAGATTGCAGTGATGAAGATGTTGGTGAATGCTGACAAGGCAATCAAGATGCTTCCAGGCTACAAGAACCCTGACGGAATGATTCTGGGTACATACTCAGCAAAGAAGGGCAAGATTCTCTTCCGCATTGAATCTACTCCAGAAATTGTTGATTATCTGACAGAAAAGAAGCAGGTTGCTTAATCACTGCTAATTCAAAAGATAATGATAGTCAGGGGCGGAAAGAGCTCGCCGCTCCTGGTTTTGATTTAAGAAACAAAATTATTAATCGGCGTGCCAGATGCCATGATAAATCCCAAGGGCATGGGTGAAAAAATAATATGATTGAACAAGTTAATAATATGTATGAAATTACAGACAAGAACTATTTTTTGATTAACAATATTAATGAAGACATAAGCCTTGATGACAAAATGCAGATGATAGCAGCTATTTGTTCTGAATCGAAATCAGAGATACTCCGTGAATGCTTTGATGCTTACAAAATGAACTTGGCAAAGCTGTGGAGAAATGTAGAAAAAGAGATTGAGGCTGAAGAAGGTCATGGAGATTATTATTTTGCGCTGATGACATATCATGCAGCTATCCTTAATCCTTCTTTCGACACTGAGAATCAAATTTGCAATGTCGGTTTCCCTGATGAGGATGATAAAGAAGGCTTCTCATACATGCTTGAACCTCTGTTCACAAAGGAAGAGCTGAACTGGGAATAATCCTCAGAAGACGCTTTGATTGATTAGTATTTTTGAGTTTTAATTAGCGAGGAGGGAAACAAAGGCGGCTCTCTCCTCGCTTTTTTTTCATCCAAAAATCATTGAACATGAAAACATTAACATTAAAAAACAACCAATACATCTCTGACATCATCTCCTTCCTTCCCACCAACTGCATCATCACCAAGCCATGTGGCAAGGGACTGACAGAGTGCGAGATAAGGGCGAAGAGACATAGCGTGATAGTGGAGCCCAACAAGCCCGTGATTCATGGCAAGTGCGTGAAGCACAGGGAGATGCTGGGTGTGACAAAGGGCGTGTACGCTGACGATGTGGTGGAGTATGTGGAAGGACGGCTGGCTAAAGGCGAGTTCGTCAAGATCATGGTCACTCCCGAGAGCTTTCACAAAGTGGAGAAGGCATTTGAAATGGTGGATTTGAGTCTCCGATTTGATGTCTTCCTTCTCTTCGATGAATGCCACAAAATCATTGAGGAACAGGGATTTCGCAGTTCGGTGTCTCTGCCTATGAACCTCTTCTTCGAGTGTGAGCAGAAAGCATTAGCCTCGGCTACTCCAGTGAAAATGAGAGATGAGAGATTCGCTGATTTTGACACACTTAGCTTTCTTGAAGAGGAAATGGAGAAAACGGACGTGGAGGTGAGAATAACGAACAATGTGATGATGAGTTTCAGCCAATTCCTTGACTCACACAAGACGGGTGAGAACTGCCCGATATTCGTTTTTCTGAACAGCACAGACGCAATTTTTTCTTTCATCAAGAAATATGGACTGGAAGAAGAATCTGCCGTGTTCTGTGCCGACAAGAGCGTGGAGAAACTGAAGCTGATGGGGTATAAGAACGCTCACGATGTGTGGGAAACGGGGAGCATGGCAAAGGTGAATTTCATGACTTCAAGGTTCTATTCAGCCCTCGACATTGATTTAGATTTCAAGCCTGACGTTCTGATTCTCAGCCATGTGAAGATGGCGGTACACACGAAAGTGAATCCAGCCACAAGCGTGGTGCAGATAGCAGGTCGATTTCGCAATGGAGTGAGCAGCGTCAGCCACATCACGAATGTGAACCCAGAGTTTGAAGTGAGAACCAAGGAGGAAGTGGAAAAAAGAATTGAGTGTCATAGAAACACTTACGAATTTATCAAAACGACACACGACTCAGCCACCACAATGGCTGAACGTGATGCCATGAACGACCTGATTCAGTCGCATCCATACAGAAGGATGTTTGTGGACGAAGACCAAAACGAAAACTCTTTCGCCATTGACAACTATGTGGAAGACAAACTGTTGGAAACAAGCTACCACGACCAATCCGGCATAGAATCGGCATACAAGAATGTGGAGAAAATCCACCCAAACTTTGTGTACGACCAATTTGAGCTGGCAGACAGCGACATTCTCACACTCGACACCAAAACCATGACAAAGCGTGAACTAAGAACACTGATCATCCACCAGCTGAACAATCTGGGCGAATGCGATACGCTGATGGAGCAGGAATACAAGAACGACCTGCGATTGATTGACCCCTTGATAGTGGAAGCATACGAAAAGCTTGACCATAAGACCTTGATGGCTACAAAGCTGAGCACCAAAGCGTTGAGGGAAGCCATCGTGATTCACGATTTTCGGCAGAAGCAGAGTGGCAACGAAATCGTCAAGCTCGTCAAGAACTCATTCCTCACCAACAAGTTTTACCCTTCATCTTTCATCAGAAACGAGATGAAGCGAATCTATTCTCTTTTCAGCATCATCCCGCCCAAGCCTGTCTGTTCTCATGTCATCAATGACTATTTCTTTTGCAAAGAGCATCGCACCAAGAGAGAGCGTGGCTATTATCTGTACGAATCGAAGTTTTGACAGAAAAAAATAGGTGACAAAAAATGACTATCCCCTAATAAGGAATTTTCAAGTCTTTTTTGTCACCCTTTTATTTTTTTAGTTATAGAAAGCACATCAAACAAGTCGTCAATGCTCTCAATAACACCTTTACTCATTAATGAACTCGCTGATTTCAAAATTGTTAGCAACAGCCAGGCGGGCACAGTTCTGGAGGATGTGGCGGTTGGAGTTGTTCACCTGGTTTGGCTTGCTGTCCTTGCCATACACGGTGGTGTCCACGCGGATGCTCTTGCCGAAGCATGGAGCGATGATGCTCTCGAAGAAGGTGCAGCCAAGGAGGTAGCGACCCATGTAGAGGTCGATGTGCTGGTTGTCGCGAGTGAATTCGTTCTCTGTTTGCAGCGACTCTACGCTTCGGGCATTCTGCACGGCTGTGCCGCAAGGAATGACGAGGTTGATGCCTGAGGCTTCCTTCATCTTCTTGATGGACGCGCAGATGCTTTGCCACATGTTGAGAGGCGTTTTGTATTTGCTTATGCCTTTGTGCTTGGATGAGTAGGACCAGGTCTCGTTGAAGGCATAGGTGGTGCGAGGACTGATGGTGGTGATGGAGTATGCCTGTATGAGCTTGGAGAGGTAGGGCTCGTAGGTAGTGTAGTCGCCAGAGTCGAGCGAGTACTGCTGGAACACAACGACATCGTAGGGGAAACGGCTCATGACGCTTCGTATGTTGCACGATTTCTCCAGCTTCTTCTCGCCTGTGTGGTTGTAGAGATACAGCTCGTAGGCGTTCTTGCCGCTCTTGTAGTACTCGTAGTGCTCGCGCATGGAGCATCCGCCTCGGTAGAGCACGTACACGTTTACATTCGTGATGCCCAGGGAACGGAATATGTCTGGGAGCGCAGAGCTGGTGTCGATGCTGAATGAGTTGCCGATGAAGAGCACGTCGAGCTTGGAGGGCATGTAGGGCAGGGGTGTGTTGCAGAGGTATCCTGCTGTCTGTCCGGCAGAAAGCGACTGTGCCATAATGGCGCGTGGGAATGTGAGCACCATTATGGCTAAGAGGATGAGTAATTTTTTCATTCTTAGTGCTTTAATGCGTCGAGGAGCAAGTCCATGGCTTTGGCAGCGTCGCCTGTATCCTCGTAGAGGTTTACGAACTTGGATCCGATGATGGCGCCAGCGGCATTCTTTTGGGCTGCTTCGAGTGTCTGCTTGTTGCTGATGCCGAAGCCAATCATGCGCGGATGCTTGAGTCCCATGCCGTTGATGCGTGAGAAGTAGGCTTGCTTGGCGTCGTTGAACTCCTTCTGTGCGCCTGTGATGGCTGCTGAAGAGACCATGTAGATGAAGCCGTCGGTGTTGTCGTCGATGAAGCGGATGCGATCGTCGGATGTCTCTGGAGTGATGAGCATGATGATGCGGATGTCGTACTTGTCGGCGATTGGCTTGTAGTCTTCAAGGTAGTCCTTGAATGGGAGGTCGGGGATGATGACGCCATCGATGCCTGTCTCAACGCAGCGCTGGCAGAAAGCTTCGAAGCCGAACTGCATGATAGGGTTGAGGTAGCCCATGAGGATGAGAGGTATCTTGACGTCGTTGCGAATGCCTTCGAGCTGGGAGAAGAGGGTCTTGAGCGTCATTCCGTTCTTGAGCGCCTTGGTCGCAGCGTCCTGAATCACAGGACCATCTGCCATAGGGTCGGAGAATGGAACGCCTACCTCGATCATGTCAACTCCTTTCTGTTCAAGAGTCTTGATTGTGTCTGCTGTACCCTCAAGTGTAGGGTGGCCAGCACAGAAGTATATTGAAAGAATCTTTTCGTTCTTTGTTGCGAAAAGGTTGTTTATTCTGTTCATTATCTTATTTGTTTAATAAAATTCTGTAATAAGTTTATGTCTTTGTAAGCTGGAGAGATTTCAAACTTGCTGTTGAGGTCGATGCCAGCAAATTGAGGATGTGAGAATGCCTTGATTTTGTCAGCATCATTGGCTGTGATTCCTCCTGTGATGAGGAAAGGGACAGAGCCTTTGTACTCATTCAGTATTTCCCAGTCGAACTGCTTGCCGCTGCCTCCATAGCCAGGGCATTTTGTCTCGAAAAGGAAGTAGTCCACCACGTCTTCATATTTGTTGGTGTCATTGATGTCGTCAATCGACTCTATCTGAATCATTTTCACCAATTGGACTTCCTCTGGAAGCGAAAGTCGAAGAGCTCGGATGTATTCCACCGACTCATCGCCATGAAGCTGAACAAGATTGAAACCGAATGTCTTCACACGCCCTTGAATCATGTCTATTGGCTCGTTGACGAACACTCCTACTCGCTTGCAATTCTTTGGCATATAAGCAGGTAGGGTAGTCACATTCCTCGAACTCTTGTCGAAGAAAATGAATCCCATCCAATCGGCTATCTGTGCCTCATCCAGCTGACGTATGTTGTCAGCGTCTCGCATTCCGCAAACCTTTATGGTTAATTCATAATTCATAATTCACAATTCATAATTATGCCATGCGGTGTGAAAGTAATTCTCCTTATGCTACGACCTCCTTGATGAACTGTGCCAGGGATTCTCCTGGGTTTGGAGTCTTCATGAATGTCTCACCGATGAGGAAGCCACGGAAACCTGCTTCGCGAAGTTCGCGAACTGTCTGTGGATTGCTGATACCTGACTCGCTAACAAGCAGATAGTCCTTTGGCAGAAGCTCTGCAAGACGGTAGGAGTTCTGCACATCGGTGTGGAAAGTGCCGAGGTTGCGGTTGTTCACTCCCACCATGTCGATGTTGTCGCCCACGTATTCAAGCTCTGGCTCGCTATGCACTTCAAGAAGAGTTTCGAGACCAAGCTGATGAGCTGTGCAGGCAAGCGACTTGCATTCTGCCTTTGTGAGGTCGGCAGCAATGAGGAGAACGGCGTTGGCGCCAATCTCTCGTGCCTGGAAAAGCTGGTATTCATCCACTATGAAGTCCTTGCGCAGGATAGGGCACTTCACCATTGGGCGAGCTATGCGAACAAAGTCCATGCATCCTCCGAAATACTTCTCGTCGGTGAGGATGGAGATAGCCGATGCTCCATTGTCGCTGTACGAAGCAGGAATAATCTCAGGCTTTCCTTCTTCCTTTATCCATCCCTTGGAAGGGCTCTTGCGCTTGAACTCAGAGATGATGCCCGAAGCCGAAGCTGCAAGGGAGTCGCGCATCGACAGCTTAGAGTAATTGCCCTCAGCCATCATCTTCTCCACATTGTTATATAATATAGAAGGAGCTACCTCAGTCTTCTGCCTTTCTACCTCAATGCGCTTATGAGCTACTATTTCTTCAAGAATGTCTTTAGCCATAGTAAGAAAAAATATTGTTTTATGCGCAAGCGCCAATAAGGAAAACAAAAGAAAACATAGGAAAACAATAACAAAACAATAAAGTTCAATAAAAAGATGTTTTCTTTTGTTTTGAAATGTTTTCTTTTGTTTTTCTTATTGGCACGAAGTGCATTATGAATTGATTTCTACAAATTTCTTAAATACCTCCAATGCCTTGCCGCTTTCCAATGCTTCTTTTGCCTTCTCAACAGAATCAGACATTGAGAGGTTGGAATCCATCACGCTTATTCCGCAAGCGGCATTGGCAATGACAACGTTCTTCTGTGCTTCTGTTGATGTGCCGTCGAGAACTGAGTCGAATATCTTCATCGCTTCTGCAGCTGTGTCGCCGCCATAGATTTCTTCCTGCTTCACATACTTGAGACCAAGGTCAACTGGAGTGAGAACCTTCTCGAAGTAGTTGGTACAGATCTTGAAGCCAGATGTGAGGGATATCTCGTCATAGCCATCGTAGGAAGTGATTACGCCATAGTTGTCGCCCAGCTTCTGATGGATGTTGGTGTAGAGACGGAGCTGGCTCTGGTTGGCTGTTCCGTGGAGCGAGTTCTTTGGGTGAGATGGGTTTACGAGTGGGCCGAGGAGGTTGAAGCAAGTAGGAACGGCAAGTGCCTTGCGAGTAGGACCAACGAACTTCATGCCGTAAGCGAAGAGTGGAGCGTGGAAGTAGCAGATGCCTGCTTCGTCGAGAGAACGCTTCAGCTGGTCTTCGTCGGCTGTGAACTTAACGCCATGACCTTCAAGCACATTGCTTGCACCACTTACACTTGTGCTGCCACCATTGCCGTGCTTCGACACCTTGTATCCTGCACCTGCAATAACGAATGCCGAGCAAGTGGAGATGTTGAATGTGTTCTTGCCATCGCCACCAGTACCCACGATGTCGAGGGTGTTGTAGTCCTCGATGTTGATGTACTTACCTGTTTCGAGCAAGCCCTGACGGAAACCGAGCATTTCGGCTACAGTTGCGCCGCGTGTCTGAATTGCCATGAGAAGTGCTGCAATCTGCTGCACGTTATATTTCTCCTCAACGATGTTGAGCAAGATCTGGTGAGTGTCTTCCTGTGAGAGTGTCTCACCGTTTATGAGTCTTAAAAGATATTGTTTCATTGTGTTTTAATGCTTTAGCCAATTACCAATAATTGTTTTACCTTCAGGAGTGAGAACACTCTCTGGATGATACTGTATGCCACGTATGTCGTATTCCTTATGGCGGAGCGACATGATGAAGCCTTCGTCAGAAACGCTTGTTACTTCAAGGCAATCAGGGAAAGCCTCTGTATCGACCACCCATGAGTGGTAGCGACCAATCTCAATCTTCTCTGGCAATCCCTCGAAGATGTAGTCCTTTACCGTGATTGTGCTTGGAGTGGCTACGCCATGATACACCTCGCTGAGATTCGTTAGTTTTCCACCAAAACTCTCGCCAATAGCCTGATGACCAAGACAAACGCCAAGGATAGGCTTCTTGCCAGCGTAGGCTTTGATGACATCGAGCAGAAGACCTGCCTCGCTCGGAATGCCTGGTCCTGGCGAAAGGATGATTTTGTCAAACTCGTCAAGCTGACTCATCTCGAACTGATCATTGCGATAAACAGTAACCTCAGCTCCCAGCTCTTTTACGAGGTGACTCAAGTTGTATGTGAACGAGTCGTAGTTGTCAATAATTACTATTTTCATAATGTTTCAGCTATGTTTATTGCCTTGCGCAATGCGCCAAGCTTGTTGTTTACTTCTTGAAGTTCGTATTCCACATCGCTCTTTGCCACGATGCCGCCACCTGCCTGGAACCACAACTCATTATTTCGGGAAACGAATGTACGAATGGTGATGGCTTGGTTCAGGTTCTTGTTGAAGCCGATGAAGCCAATGCATCCACCGTAAGCACCACGATTGTGTGGCTCATACTCAGAAATAAGCTGCATGGCTCTAACCTTAGGAGCACCAGAAAGTGTGCCTGCAGGGAATGTGTCGATAAATGCCTTGATAGGATCTGCACCCTCGTCAAGTTCTCCGCTGACACGGCTAACAAGGTGAATGACATGGCTATAGAACTGCATGTCTTTGTAGAAATCTACCTTCACATCGTGACAGTTTCGAGAAAGGTCATTGCGTGCCAAGTCAACGAGCATGACGTGCTCTGCATTTTCCTTAGGGTCATTCTTCAGATAGATGGCATTCTGACGGTCTTGCTCTGCATTGCCTGTTCGCTTTGTCGTACCAGCAATAGGATCGATGTATGCTCTGTTTCCCTCAATTCGACAATGTGTCTCTGGGCTTGAACCGAAAATGCGGAAACCGCCAAAGTCGAAGTAGAAGAGGTAAGGGCTTGGGTTGATGCTGCGCAAAGCACGGTAGAGCTTGAAGTCATCGCCTTCATATCTCTGCTTGAAGCGACGAGCCAAGACAATCTGGAACACATCGCCACGCAAGCAATGCTTGATGCCTCGGCGTATGTTCTCGCGGTGCTCATCGTCGGTGAGTGTTGACCAATAGTCGCCCACAGGCTTGAAGTCGTATGTCTGATAAGCTCGATTGCGACAGTCACGCTCAAGCTGATCGAGGTCGTCTTCCTCGCCTTCCGAGAGAAGCTCGATGAGGATAAGGCTGTTGTTGAAGTGGTCAAAGACGATTACATCTTTATATAATATATAGATGAGGTCAGGAGCATCATTCTCTGACTGAGTCTCGTCCTTCACATCGATGTTTTCAAAATAGCGAACAGCATTGAACGAAGTGTAACCATAAAGACCGCAATAGTTTGCGTTCTCGCCTTCAATCTTGAATGAGTCGATAAACTCATTTATGAGCTGTGCAGAGCCGTATTCCTTTGTGATAGGGTGCTCAACCACTTCTCCGTTTGGGTATTTCAGTTTGCCAATGCCGTGTTCAATACTCACGCTTGCTATTGGGTGCAAGCCAATGAACGACTTTGAGTTCTCGCCTCCATGATAGTCGCTTGATTCCATCAGAGCAGACTGAGGGTAGGCATCGCGAACTCGCAGATATGTTGATACTGGTGTCACGAGGTCACCGAGTATCTTTTTCGAGGCTGTATGATAGTTGAAGTAATTCATAATTCATAATTCATAATTCATAATTGCCATGCGGAATGAAGCTGAAAATTCTCATGCTTATATGAATTATATGATTTGTTTTTAGTCTAATATCACTTCGCTTTGATGAGCAAGATATGTGTCCAAATCCTTGTCGCCACGACCAGAAACAGTCAGGACAACGACTGTGTCCTTTGTGAACTGATCCTTAACCTTAGGAAGCAAAGCAAGAGCGTGAGAGCTTTCGAGAGCAGGGATGATACCTTCAAGTCGAGTGAGCTCAAATGCTGCCTTGAGTGCTTCGTCATCGTTTGCAGGAAGCACCTGAGCGCGACCTGTCTCGTAGAGATTGCAATGGATTGGTCCAGTGCCTGGGTAGTCAAGACCTGCAGAGATAGAGTATGGCTCGATAATCTGACCGTCCTCTGTCTGCATCAGCTTGATACGGCTTCCGTGAAGAATGCCCACTGTGCCAATCTGCATGCTTGCAGCTGTTTCGCCAGTGTCAATGCCAAGACCACCAGCTTCACCGAGAATAATCTTAACTCTTTCGTCGTCAATATAATGATAGATTGTACCTGCAGCATTGCTTCCACCTCCTACGCAAGCCATCAAGTAGTCTGGATAGTTGCGACCAATCTTCTCTTCGAGCTGCCACTTTATCTCTTCGCTGATCACAGACTGAAGACGGGCAACCATGTCTGGGTAAGGATGAGGACCTACTGTAGAACCAATAATATAGAATGTGTCGGCAGGGTGACAGCACCAGTCGCGGATAGCCTCGTTGGTAGCGTCCTTCAGGGTTTTGTTGCCCGATTCTACAGGCACAACTGTTGCACCAAGCATCTTCATGCGCTCCACATTCACATGCTGACGCTGCACGTCAAGAGCGCCTTGATACACCGTGCAAGGCATGTTCATCAGAGCGCAAGCAGTAGCTGTAGCCACGCCATGCTGACCTGCGCCTGTCTCAGCAATGATACGCTTTTTGCCCATCTTCTTGGCTAAGAGAATCTGACCAAGGGCGTTGTTGATTTTGTGAGCACCAGTGTGGTTCAAGTCCTCGCGCTTCAAATAGAGCTGGCAACCATACTTCTCGCTCATACGCTTAGCGTAGTAGAGTGGTGAAGGGCGACCAACGTAATCCTTCAGAAGTTCATAGTACTCGTCGTGAAATTCCTTGCTCTCAATGATTGGCAAGTAAGCTTTCTTCAAGTCCTCCACAGTCTTGTAGAGAATCTCTGGGATGTAAGCTCCTCCGAACTTGCCGTAGAAGCCATTTTCATCTACATTGTATGTCATATTGTTGTGTTTTTTTTGTTCTTGAGTTTGTTAGTGGTTTGTTTTTTTTGAATGAGATTCTTTATTCAACAAAAAAAGAGCCTATCGCAAGTACGACAGGCTCTCAATGTTCTATGCATTTCTTTTCTAGCACAGGGATATGACCATCCGACTTACGATTGTTTGAATCCTAAGCTGCGCCACCACCAATATGTAGAAAAGTAATTTGTCATTGTTTTGTTGATTTTCGACTGCAAAATAACAACAATATTTTCATATAACCAAATTTTTGACAATATTTTTTCAATAAACTATGAAATATGTCAGTATAAGAAGGGTATATTTGATAAATGCTGTATTTTAAGAGTCAAACAACTTGCTGTTAATGTTATGTCATTGATGTATGTATTAGTGAACAAGAATCTTCTTGCCCTTCACAACATAGATGCCTGATGGCAAAGACGATACACCCTTGGCATTGAGGCTTGTTGCAACCTTTACGCCAGAGAGGTTGTAAACGTCTGCTTTCTCGTTTGATTTGAGTACGGAGCTAACGCTTGTTGTCTCACCAGCTGATACGTGGTTTGTTGTGAGGATAGTAGAGTTGCCGTTTGAGAGCTTTACGTAGCAGCGTGTAGCATAGAAGCCATTGCTGATGTCATCAACGTTAACGAAAGCAGCTTCGCCATTGTCCTTAGCAAGGATGCCGTACAGTCCCTTAGCGTCAGTCTGCTGCTGTGCGCAAGCGAATGTAACTTCAACACCGTTAACATCTGTGAATGTGAGGCTTGCTGGTGCTTTCTTGAGGGATGCATTCTCTTGCTTGATCACTTTTGTGCCTTTGTCGCCTGTGTAGTGAATGATATATGGTACGTTGGCTTTGATACCTTCTGACTTGCAGTCCTTGAAGTTAAGCTTGATTTGCGAACCGTCCGATTCTACGCCAGCAAGTGTCTCGAGTCGGCAGTCTGCGCCAAACACTTCGTTCACCTTCTCTTCCGAAAGTGAGAATGGGAGTGAGATAGTGTTCCAGCCAGTGAACATGTAGCGCTGAACGCTGACGTTTCTTGTTGTGCCATCAAACTTTGTGATGTCTGTGCCTCTGTAAGTGCTGAGACTGAGCATCTGGGCATTTGCAGCGAGTGTGCCAAATGCCATGGCTGCGATGAGTAAATACTTTTTCATAAGTCGAGTTTTTATTTTATTTGTTATTTTATTTCTTTGATGAATCCGTTTCTGTATGCATAGAGCAGTTTCTTGAGGTCTTCCACTTTGGCTTGCAGCACCTTGCCTTTGTCTGTGTCCTTGACGTACATGCGCTGCGAGCTGAGCTCTACAATCTGGTTTGAGCTCTTGATGTCGTCGCCGTTCTTGATGGCCTCTTCTGTGGAATGGAATGGCTGATGCTGCACGAGGTCGAGTCCGCGAGAGTGGAAGGTGAGCGTATAGCCTGCAATGCCTGTCTCAGGCTGGTAGGCACGGCTGAATCCGCCATCGATGACAAGCAGCTTGCCGTTTGCCTTAATTGGCGTTTCGCCTTTGAGCACTTTGACTGGCGTGTGACCGTTGATGATGTGGCGATGCTCGCCTACGACTCCGAAGTTGTCGAGGATCATATCCACAACTTTCTCATCGTTATTATATTTATAGTAATAGCCTTTCTGCTCAGTGTGAGTTGATTTGTCCTTGATGAAGTAACGCTCGAAAGTAGTCATCTTGTCTTTGTCGAAGAGTGGGGAGTTCTTGCCACACCACAGGTACCAGATGTAGTCGCGGGCAAATTTCTTGCGATCGCGTGGGGTGTCGTCGTTGAATGCTTCACGCACGAGGTGACCTGTCTTCTTCATCAGCGTGATGCCTTTGTACTTCTTGCCGTTAATGTCTATTTCTTTCAGCGTGCCATCTTCGTTGAGCGGAACAGAAGCGTGGTACATGAGGTTGCTGTTTGAGATAGAGTACATGCAACCATGTGCCAGCAGGCATTGCACGTGGCGCTGCAGCTTGTCGCTTGTGCGGAAAGAGTGTTCAATCTTAGACATCAGCAGCTCTTCCTCTGGCGAAAGCTCGTTGGGAGCATCTTTCTTCACCGTTGGAAGGAAGGTGTCGCGCATTTCATACTCCTTGCCGTCGATGAAGCAAGTGCCATTGCTGAAGTATATGTGCTCAAGCATCTTGCGTCCCTGCATCTCAAATTCGGGGCGACGGTCGATAATCTTAGCTTCTTCCTTGAACTGAATGATTGTTATTGCCTTGTGCATCTGTGCAATGAGGCGGTTTGTCTTCTCGTCATGCTGGCTCTCCTTGTCCATTTCCTTCACGCCGAAGAGTTCGCAAGGGTCATCCTTGTATGTCTCCATGGCGAATGTGGCAAGAGGAAGGAGGTTGATGCCATAGCCATCCTCAAGTGTGGCGAGATTTCCGTATCGTAGGGAAAGGCGAAGCACGTTCGCCATGCATGCTCTATTTCCTGCTGCTGCTCCAAACCAGTCGATGTCGTGGTTTCCCCACACTATGTCGAAGTGATGGTAGTTGCAGAGGGTTTCCATTATCAGGTGAGCTCCAGGACCTCTGTCGAATACGTCGCCAAGGAGATGGAGACGGTCGATGGCGAGGCGCTGTATGAGGTTGCATATCTCTACTATGAAGTTGTCGGCACGCTGTGTCTCAATGATTGTCTGTACGATGACATTGTAGTATTGATGCTTGGTGTCGCCTATGCCGCTATGCGACTCGTGGAGAAGCTCCTCGATGATGTAGCCGAAATCGCCAGGCAGCTCTTTGCGGATTTTTGAGCGTGTGTACTTCGAACTCACTTCGCGGAGAACCTTGATGAGCTGGTTGAGTGTGATGACATAGAAGTCGCTCAGGTTCTCTTCGGATGCTTTGATGAGTCGGAGCTTTGCCTCTGGATAGTAGATGAGGGTGCACAATTCCTTTTTCTCTGCCATGCGGAGGGTAGGGCCAAATATCTCATTTACCTTGCGCTTCACGTATCCGGATGCATTGCGAAGCACATGGTTGAATGCCTCGCTTTCGCCGTGCGGATCGCTGATGAAGTGCTCGGTTGGCTTTGGAAGATTAAGGATTGCCTCAAGGTTGATTATCTCGCAGCTTGCTTCGGCTATGTTTGGATAGCTTTGCGAGAGCAATTGCAAGTATCGGAGGTCGTCTTTTATCTTTTCCTCGGTTAATATGTTGTCGTCGTATATATTCATATTCTATTTTTATCGCAAATTTACGCTGCAAAATCCAATTATCAAATGTTTTTCTCATATTTCTTACAATAAATGTGCTATAATTTGCTATAATTTGTGATTTTTATCAAAAAAAGCACAAATAGTTTGTTGATTTAAATTAAAAAAACTACTTTTGCTTATGATTTTAATGGACGAGATTAGTTACTGAAAAAAACAGGCGATAAACTAATGCTTGAACTACATTATTTATTATATATAAACCTTAAATAAAAATTTAATTATGGCTCAGAAAAGAGTTTACACCTTCGGTAATGGACAGGCTGAAGGAAACGCATCAATGCGTGAGGTGCTTGGTGGCAAGGGCGCAAACCTTGCCGAGATGAACCTTATCGGTGTGCCAGTGCCTCCAGGTTTTACTATCACAACAGATTGTTGTAATGAATATTACGAAGTAGGTGAGGAGAAAATCAAGGAGCTTCTTCAGGACGAAGTAATGGCTGCAGTAGCTAATACTGAAGCTCTTATGAACTGTAAGTTCGGTGATGTTAACAACCCACTTCTTGTTTCTGTACGTTCTGGTGCTCGCGCTTCTATGCCTGGTATGATGGATACAATCCTCAACCTTGGTCTCAACGATGAGGTTGCTGAGGGCATGGCTAAGAAGACAAATAACCCACATTTCGTATATGACTCATATCGTCGTTTCGTTCAGATGTATGGCGATGTTGTTATGGGCCTCAAGCCTGTTAACAAGGAAGATATCGACCCATTTGAGGCTATCATCGAGAAGGTGAAGGAAGAGCAGGGCGTTACTCTCGACAAGGATCTCTCTGTTGAGTCGCTCAAGAAGCTCGTTGAACTCTTCAAGAAGGCTATCAAGGATCAGACAGGTCAGGACTTCCCAACAGACCCAATCGTTCAGCTTTGGGGCGCTATCTGCGCTGTATTCCGCAGCTGGATGAACGAGCGCGCTATTCTTTACCGCAAGATGGAAGGTATTCCAGACGAGTGGGGTACAGCTGTTTCTGTAATGGCAATGGTATTCGGCAACATGGGTGACACATCTGCTACAGGTGTTTGCTTCTCTCGCGACGCAGGTAACGGTGAGAACCTCTTCAATGGCGAGTATCTTATCAATGCACAGGGTGAGGACGTAGTTGCTGGTATCCGCACTCCACAGCAGATCACTAAGATCGGCTCACAGCGCTGGGCTGAGCGTGCAGGCATTCCTGAGGAAGAGCGTGCAGCTAAGTATCCTTCTATGGAAGAGGCTATGCCTGCTCTCTATGCTGAGCTCAACGACATTCAGGACAAGCTCGAAAAGCACTACAAGGATATGCAGGACATGGAGTTTACTGTACAGGAAGGCAAGCTCTGGTTCCTCCAGACTCGTAACGGAAAGCGTACAGGTACAGCTATGGTTAAGATTGCTATGGATCTCGTTCGCGAAGGTCTCATTGACGAGAAGACTGCTATCCTCCGCTGCGAGCCACAGAAGCTCGACGAACTTCTCCACCCTGTATTCGATAAGGATGCTCTCAAGAAGGCTAAGGTAATCACTCAGGGTCTCCCAGCATCTCCAGGTGCATCTTGCGGTCAGATTGTATTCCACGCTGACGACGCACAGGAGTGGCATGAGAATGGTCACAAGGTAATCATGGTTCGTATTGAGACATCTCCTGAAGACCTCGCTGGTATGGCTTCTGCTGAAGGTATCCTCACTGCTCGTGGCGGTATGACTTCTCACGCAGCCGTAGTAGCTCGCGGTATGGGTAAGTGCTGTGTTTCTGGTGCAGGCGCAATCAACGTTGACTATAAGGCTAAGACTGTTGAAATTGAAGGCGTTGTATATAAGGAAGGCGACTACATCTCTCTCAATGGTACAACAGGTCAGGTTTACGCTGGCGAAATCAAGACAAAGGCTGCAGAACTTTCTGGTGACTTCAAGGCTCTTATGGATCTCTGCGACAAATATACAAAGATGGAAGTACGCACTAACGCTGATACTCCACACGATGCACAGGTTGCTCGCGACTTCGGTGCTAAGGGTATCGGTCTTACTCGTACAGAGCATATGTTCTTCGACGACCAGAAGATCATCGCTATGCGTGAGATGATTCTCTCTGAGACTGCAGAGGGTCGTGAGAAGGCTCTTGCTAAGCTTCTTCCATACCAGAAGGCTGACTTCTACGGAATCCTCAAGGCTATGGATGGTCTCCACGTGAATATCCGTCTCCTTGACCCACCTCTCCATGAGTTCGTTCCACACGATCAGGCAGGACAGCAGACAATGGCAGACGAAATGGGTGTCGACATTAAGACAATCCAGAAGCGAGTTGCTTCTCTCGCTGAGAACAACCCAATGCTCGGTCACCGTGGCTGCCGTCTCGGCATCACATTCCCTGAAATCACTGCAATGCAGACTCGCGCTATCCTCGGTGCTGCTTGCCAGTTGAAGAAGGAAGGTTTCGATCCACATCCAGAAATCATGGTTCCACTCATCGGTATCCTCTACGAGCTCAAGCAGCAGAAAGAAATCATTCAGCGTGTTGCTAAGGAAGTATTCGCAGAAGAAGGCGTAGAAATCGAATTCGAGATTGGTACAATGATTGAGATTCCACGTGCTGCCCTCACTGCAGACAAGATTGCGAAGGAAGCAGAGTACTTCTCATTCGGTACTAATGACTTGACTCAGATGACATTCGGTTACTCACGTGACGACATCGCTTCTTTCCTCCCTGTATATCTCGAGAAGAAGATCCTCAAGGTTGACCCATTCCAGGTTCTCGACCAGAACGGTGTTGGCCAGCTCATCAAGATTGCAGTAGAGAAGGGTCGCACAGTACGTCCAGGCATGCGCACAGGTATCTGCGGTGAGCACGGTGGCGAACCATCATCTGTCAAGTTCTGCGCTAAGGTCGGCATGAACTATGCTTCATGTTCTCCATTCCGCGTGCCAATCGCACGTCTCGCCGCCGCGCAGGCCGCTGTAGAAGAATAAACGAAAAGTGCTGAAAATTAGTGACATACGAGGCAAGTATCTGGCAAACAGGTACTTGCCTCGGTTTTTTTTAGTTCATTCTGCGCATTCCTCAAGCAGTCCATAATGCAT
>JAZRYI010000126.1:0-35335 GCA_045600665.1 Bacteroidaceae bacterium | reverse complement strand
CTACGTTCTTCTTTGTTGCCATATGCTCATCAATTAAAGGTCGTGGCGACAAAGGTAATCAAAATCTGCGACATACGTGCTGATGGTGATCACTTTTCATTCCCTTTGACGAGCCGAAGGCCTCATGCACGTTTCATATATTTATACTTTATTTTGGTGCGAAGATAATACTTTATTTTTTAATTAACGCCTTTTTAACGTTTTTTTCCTATGCAGAAAACATAATATTGAAATTTATGCCTATCTTTGCATCGTCTTTTTGACAAAGTTCACTTAGTTCACTAACACTTAAAGAAAACAAGGAAAAGTAAGAAATGGACTACGCAAAGTACTTCAAGAAGAACGGCTGGGCAGGCATGGGCAAATACTATGTGTCAAACCCTGACAAACTAAAGAAACTGCTGGAAAACGCCAAGAAGTTCACGTCGAAAGAGGGACTGTCGAAGGTGAAGGAGGAGCTGCAAATCATCTGCTCATACATACGCGATGTTTTCACAGGCAAATACAAGGACTACAACGTGCTGAACCTCATCGTCATCATAGGAGCGATAGTGTATGTTGTATCTCCTCTTGATGCCATTCCAGACTTCGTGCCTGCTGGCTTTATCGACGATACTGCCATTTTGCTGTGGGCAACTAAGGAATTTGCTGACGAACTAGACAGGTACAAGCAGTACCACAAGCTCAGCGCACCTGGCAGCAATGACTTAAACGATATTGAGGATATCGACTTCGAGGAGATTCCTGAAGTGCAAAAAGCTTTGACAAGCAAATAAACACATACATATAAAATATGAAGACAACTAAACTTGCGATTTTCGTTACAGGTGGTGGCACTAACTGCGAAAACATAATCAAGTATTTCCAAGACAAGCCAGAAGTGGAGATTTCAATAGTGGTGAGCAGCAAAAGCGATGCGTATGCCATCGTGAGAGCAGAACGTCTTGGCATTCCTACCACAGTGATCACTCGTCAGCAGTTGAACGAGGATCAGCCGCTTGTACTCGATACAGTGAAAGGATGCGATTACATCATTCTTGCAGGCTTCTTGCCTAAGGTGCCTGCTTATCTGATTGACGAATACCCAAACCGCATCATCAACATTCACCCTGCTTTGCTACCTAAGTTTGGCGGCAAGGGCATGTGGGGACACCATGTGCATGAGGCTGTAAAAGCTGCGGGTGAAACAGAGTCGGGCATAACTATCCACTTCGTCAATCCAGAACTTGATGAAGGCGAGCATATCGCTCAGTTCTCTACCCCACTCTCTCCTGAGGATACTCCTGAGGATATTGCAAACAAGGTGCATGAGCTTGAAATGGCACACTTCCCACAAGTGATTGAGAGTGTTATAAGCAAACAGTAAAACATGCATGCTTTTGAATACAATCATTAACTTCGTTTATTTATCAACGTTTGTTTGGAAAAATACAAAAAGCCACTCAATAGGATTTAACTATTGAGTGGCTTTTTTTGTTGCAAATATATTGATTAGTTTCGCATGCCTATAAGGTAGTTAATCGTCTGTACTTTACCTACAATCTCACTCAAAACAGCCATCAAAGTACCAAGTAAATTATTGGAATCTATATAGTCGCTAATCTCTTCGTGAGGTATGAAAAGGCTCAAAGTCTCGTTATTATAGCTAACGATACGCATTTGACTCATATACATCATATAGGTTCTGTTGCCAAAAGTAGACGTGAGTTTATCACGGAATGGCGCATCGGAAAATGACTTTCCACCCCACTCTGATGCGTGATTATGAGATAATTTATGTGTGTTTTTTTGCAAATATTCAGTACCAGTATTCTCGGATACAACAGATGATTCGTCAATAATTTCTACTGCGGATGCCTCCTCATAGTCGTCAAACATATTTTGAAGAGAAGAAAATGCATACTTCTTCTTGTCAAGTATTTTGCTACTCTCCTTTTGGATATATTCATTTACTGTATGCATCTTCTCTATGAAAAGATCAACATTATCAACATTTATGCGTGAAAGAAATTGACGGAAATCGGATGAACGGAAACCGAAATTCTTCTTTAGGAAGTCTTCAATCTCTATTATTTTACGAGAAAGGAGTGCTGAGCGGTTCTCTAGTTTACCCATTTCGGATGTAGTGATTGTGAAGAGAATCTTCTCTGGAGTGCCATTTTTCTTGCCAGCAGGATAGATTTCTTTGAACTCGAAATAGCAGTCTGCCTCGCCTTTCTCGGCTAGTTCCCGAAGCTCCTCTGCTGCAGTAGTCAGCACTCTGCGCTTGAACTGGCGATACTCTGTGTACTTCTTTTCAACCCAAGTCCAGTTTCCATTTTCCACTTCTTCATACACATAAAAGCCAAGAATCTTGCGCAGCTCGCTATAGTCAACTTCCCACTGGCCGAAAGTCTTGTAGGCTGTAATGATCATGTAGATTCGGCTCGTGTACTGGCTCGAAGAGTTGCGTGCCACAGCTTTGATATATTTGCTGTAGCGAGTGAAATTGAAGATATCTTTAGCCTGGGTGCGGTCAAAGCAGAAACGAATGAAGCCCTTGCGACGATTGCGCTCGTTGTCCTCGAAAGGCACGAGAATATCATGAAACACATGAGAGAGTTTCATCATCTTCATGCCATCCACCTGCTCTGGCTTTTTGATAGTGGTTGCCATCAGACGATACGCCATTCGCTCCACCTCACTATAGTAGTCGGGGCGATTGCTGATGGCTGCGAGGTTCACATCTACATGGGCCACACCATCTTCATTGAAGTCTTCTTCCCTGAATACGGCATTGCCTTCCTCCCCCATATGGGAAATGAAGTCGTTTATTTTTACCTGAAGCGCCCCCATCAGCTCCACCATAATGTGGGTCTGAGTGAGAGACAGGTCGCCTCTCATTACTGACAGTGCGTATGGTTGCTTGATCCATTCCACGTTCTGTGGCAGGTTCTTCATGATAGACTCATCCTGAGCCTTCTTCGACACAGAAGCCTTCTTGCGCATCTCCTCCTGGACTTTCGCCTTTATCTTCGCCTCCTTTTCGTTCTCCAGTGCCATCGTTTCGGTCTTTTTAGCCATTAAAATATGATGTTCAAATTGTAAGTTTCTCGCTTTATCTTGATGAAAACGCTGCAAAGATGCAAAGTTTTTTCTTACTACGAAAATTTAAAGTGCCAATTTGACGGAAAACAGCGAAAATAAATGTTAAACTTTGCATATAGCGTGACAAATCCGTATTTAAAAGGACAAAATAGCCAATATTTCACGTGACAAATATGTATCGAAATGCGCAGGAAAACTATTAATAAAATGGATGAAAACGATAGTATATACGCTTCCTTATAGTTATCTTATCAGATAACGGATAAATCTAACTCACTAAAAATCTCTCAGTTGGGAATTTGTCACGAATTGTTTGGTTTTTGTCACACCACTGATTCTCATTTGGAATTCGTCACAGTTCAGTTTGGATTTTGTCACACATTTAATTATCACTTTGGAATTCGTCACAAAAAGCACTATTTTTGTTTGGAATTTGTCCTGATTGTTTTGGTATTTGTCACACAGCTGTTTGGTTTTTGTCACGATTTGTACTTTTATGTATTTGTTTATCATCTAGTTACGTGGCATATATATTCTAAATATACTCTAAAATATTAAATAAGAATGATCTTTCTTTTGGCTTTTTATTAATTATTCTCTTGTTTTTACTTCTGTAGCTTGTTTTTTGTCACACTATGAATTATTCTCTATTTCTTTAATTTTCAGTTTATTGTTAAATTTGTTCTCTTAACTTATCAATTTATGATGTTTGGATTTTGTCACGCATTATTCCCAATTTTGTAGTATATACTTTAGGTTAAATCTCAAAAAATCAGTATATTAACCTCTCATCTTTAAACATATTCCATAAAAGCGTGACAGATTCGTGTCAGAAATGCGTGACAAATCTGTCTTAAAAATGATGTTATTCAAAATATCAATAAGTATTGTTCATAATTTAATTTTATAGTATATATATTTGAAATACAATTAAATATCTGATTAAATTCATTTTATATAAATGATTATTTTTTATTACAGTCATATTAACTAAGAAGTAGTAATAATCTTCAACAAATTCAGTTTGGAATTTGTCACAAATAATTCAATTTTTTTACGCAAAAACTTGAGCAAAACAATTCTAATTTATTTAATTGCATATATTTATAATAAGAATCATATTTTATTTTCGTATATATATATTATTGTTTTATTCTAATGCTTCAGTTTTTTTGCATTATTGAAATGGATAGCTCTTCCCTACTCCTTTCCAATCTGTTATATATTGTTTTTTTATATGAAATATATTTCGCCTCTTTTTCCTGTTTAGTTGAATTGCCTTGACTACTTCAACATCGTGTTGCTTACCTATCTGAGTATTGCTATTCTCTTGTTACTTGTATTTTAACGTGAATTCGACGAATAGTGTTTGATTGTTTATGCGCAAGCGCCATGTTAAGAAAAACCTTTGAGAAACAGAACAAAAACAAGAAAAAACATTATGGTTTTCCTTTTGTTTTCTTTTGTTTTTTTCGGTTTTTCTAATTGGCCGAAGGCATGAAAACAATTCATCGAACTCACGTTATTTATATAGTATATAGTACAAAAAAAGGTAGGCAATCAGTTTGGTTGCCTACCTTTTTTATTATAGATTGTATTCCTGTATAGGATTACTTAACGTAAATCTTCTTTGTAGAACCGTCAGACATCTTAACGATGTTGATGCCCTTCTGGAGGTCATTAACCTTAGTGCCTGTGATTGTGTAGATACCTGCTGGAACGGCAGGAGCTGCTGGAGCGGCAGGGGCTACAATAGCATCAGGATCATCTTTAGTATCATAAATACTTACATTGAAGTTCTCAAGGTGGCCAAACTCAGTTGTGAAGAAGAATGTGAATGCATCAGCACCGATATTCAATGAGTTGTGATTGTAGTGGTACATAGCAGAACGATCAGCTTTCGTAACTAATGCAGAAGAAGAGATAATTCCGTCCTTAAGTGTAAGCATAATGACTACTTCAGCACCATCCATATCATCCTTGAATGTGTCCCAGTTATAGTCATTCTGGAGAGAAGAACCATTATAATATGTACCCCAGCCGTAGTTGTCAGCACGAAGAGCGAAGTACTCGTCTTCACCTGCACCATTTACGAGAACGCCTTCCTTTTGAGCAATGAACAACCAGTTGTTCCAGTTCTCACCCTTTGAAGAGTAGTTCTCGAATACTACAGAAGCGATCTGGCCTTCCTTGATTGTGTAGAAGTCAGAGAATGCTGTCCACCAGCCATTAGAGTTGTCTGTAGCACCAATAGTCTGAGAGCCAAGGACTGCGTATTCAACAATCGCGCGCTTGCCGTCGTATTCGATACCGAATCTTACAATTGCTTCTGCGCTTGGAGCAGAGAAGTCAACATCCATAGCATCGACGAAGAGCTCAAGCTTGCCGTTCTCTGTAGTGACAGTTGCAGTCACATTGATTGTCTCTGGATCGTCGAGGCTTGTGTAGTAGCCATTTGCGTTGACGCCGAATGTTTCACCAAGATTAGTTGAGTAGAATACTGTCTTTGATTTTGGAACAACAATTGTTGCAGCATCGATTGTCTCGTCAGTAAGACCGAGTGCTTCATAGATTTGTGCTGTGAGGATTGGAAGATAGAATGCACCTTCCTTAACCTGCTCTGATGGAATAATACTGAGATCTTTAGTCTCAAGAACTGTCTTAACCTCGCCAGAAACCTCGTCAACATATACAACATTGATAAGGTAGTCAATGTACTTGCCATTGTCTTCGTTAACGAGGTAGAGGTGAGCCTGGTATGATTCGCCAACTGTGCGTGCGCTTGGGTACTGGAACCAAGTGATTACGCCAAGTGCGCTGAGCTGGAAGCCGAAAGAATTTTCACCGCTGCCGCTCCAACCTGCGTTATCAACAACAACCTGATGCTCTTTGTTCTCGTATTGTGCAATACCGAACCAGAAGCCTGCACCCTTCTCGTCGCCATCATAGCAAGTGTATTGCTTGCTCCAATCGAGTGTCTCTGTCTCTGCATTCCACTTGTCACCGTAGATTGTGAAGTTGCGTGAGCCGATAAGTTTCTCAATGTAGTCAACATCAAGCTTGTATGTTTCACCATACTGCCATGCGTTAGGATCAGTAGTTGGAACAATCTGCATAGAGAACTCCTCGTTAGAAACACAAATCTTTTCGCCTGTAATCTGCTTTATAGGAGTGAGAGTGAAGTTGAACTTGAGCTGATAGTACTTGTCACCCTTTACAAAGATGTAATTCAATGGGAAAGTCTGTGGCTCAGCGATTGCTGTGTAGCGTGGCATCTGGAGGAGGTTAGCTGTGCCGTTAGCAAGGTCAACCTTTACCTGACAGCAAGCGTTGTCACCCCAACCCTGAGCGAAACCTTCTTCGCCCTGCCAGTAGTCTGTCATTGTTGGGTCAGCGAGTGAAGCCTCGTCAGCAAGCAACCAACCAGTGAGCTCGTCAGCGCTCTGAGCACCAAGCTTCTCGAGGATGTCAGCAACGTTAACTTCTACTGCAACAGATGTGTAAGAAGAAGCAACCTCAAGTGAACCATCAGCTGTCTGCTCACCAACCTTAGTCATAGAAGCGAAGTCAACTTTCTCTGCCTCATGAACATTAACTGTGTATGTGATCTTGACAGCCTTGTCACCATTTACAACATAGATAACAGCATAGTCTTCAGAACCTGCAGCCATTGTGCCAGGGTACTGTCCATAAATCATAGTGAACTGACCATCAGCAATTGCAGGGTTCTGGAGGTAGAATGTACAGCCACCGCCATAAGATCTAAGACCGTTCTGTACGTAGAATGTCTCTTCGCCAGTAGCCTCGTCGAATGAAGAATAGCGACCGAACCAACCGTCTGTAGCATCTCTTTCGTTAACAAGAGTGTTAGCATATTCAACTGTACCAGCATCGTCGTTAGTTACAACCTGCTGAGTGAGGGTCACTGCTCTGAGGTTAGGCATGAGAGTTTCATCATCAACACCAAGAGCAGCAGAAAGCTCAGATGCATCGATAGCAATTGTCTTTCCCTCGAACTGCTTGCCCTCAATGAAGTCGAGAGTTGCAGCATATTCCTTTACGATTGTAATCTTAGTGAGGTCAGTCTCAGGCTCATGCATAACTGGCATTTCAGCGAATGTAATCACAACTTCAAGGATTGCAGCCTTGCCGTCGTTGATTACAGCATACTTACATGTGTGAGTCTCGCCTGCTGTCCAAGTATCATCGAAGCAGCCAATGTATGAGATAGTGCCATCGATAGCGCCTTCATTCCAAGGCTTCACGCAAACACCCTTTGCATTGCCCCAGCCCATGCCTTCAATCATGCCGTCAGCGCTGTGCCAGCCGTCATTAGTATTGAACTCGAAGCCAGCGTTGTTAGCATCAACCTGAATGAACTGCTCTGTAGTGCATGACTCAAGGCCAACAGCCTGAAGCATAGCAGCGAGCTGTGCAGAGAAATCTGCAGTCTTGCCAGAGTAAGCAACACCAGCCCACTCTTTCACGTTGATAGTCTCTGTAGCAACGATTTCGTAAGAAGCATCACCGTAAGTTACTGCATTAGCAGAAGGTGCGCCACCACGAGTCACCTTCAAAGTGTAAACGTTTGTGCCAGTGTTACCGTTGCGCGCGATGCAAAGCTTTTCTGCATCCTGCTCAAGCACGTAAGTGTCAACACGTGGCTCGTCATCAACAAGACGGCCATTGATGAGCTTCTCTGATGTCCAAAGAACTGTGTAGCCGCTTTCTGAATTATCTAGAACGTAGATAACGAAAGCTGAGCTTTTTGTGTCGTCGGCATTGTTGAAGAAACCTGCAATTTCCACGACATCGCCAGCCTTGAAGCCGCCTTCAGTAGAGATTGTTGCACAGTTGCCATTCAAAGCACCGTCAGAAGTGTAGCTATTAGCGAACTGAATACAGTCAACGCCGTCAGTATTCGTGTGAATCTTGACGTTCTTCATAACTGTAGTTCCACTAATTTCAATGCCTGCAGGCAATTCTGCTGTGTGCTCATAGTTGATGAGCACCTGAGCATTAGCTACGATAGCTACTACGAGGGCAGCCATAAGAGTAAATAGTTTTCTCATAAAGATAGCTAAAAATTAGTTAAATAGTTAATAAAAATTTGATTGTTCTCATTCATTCAATTTAAACGTACATGCATCATTTGGAATGATAGCCGCAGTTTCGATATGCAAATTTAAGTAAAATAAACTTAAACTAACTATAATTGTACTATTTTTTTAATTATTTGAATGATTTTGTGTGAAGAATTCTTGGAATAATAGCGAATTAACTAATTTTGCACAGAATAACAAAACTGTATGAAAGTTATATACACAAAGAATTTCCCTCCTGGCAAGTTTCATGGCATAAACATTTGCGGATTGATTTTTGCTCAGCGCAGATGGGGAACCATGAAGAAAAATGAGCTCAATCACGAACTCATCCACACGATGCAGCAGATAGAAATGGCGTTCATCACATTCTATCTGTGGTATGGAGTGGAGTATCTTGTCAGGCTTATTCAGTACAAAGGTGACTCGATGAAAGCTTACTACAGCATCTCGCTCGAGCGTGAAGCGTATGCAAATGAGAAGAATCCGAACTATAAGAAGAGCAGAAAGCCATATAGTTGGATAAAGTATTTAGTTTTTAAGACAAAAAAACGATAATTTTCTTCGATTTGAATAAAAAATGCTCATAAGTTTTTGTATTTGAGTAATTTTGTGTTAACTTTGCAGTCGTTTTGCAAAAAAACAGAAGTAACGATATGCGTTAAATAAAGTTACACATTATTATATATAATAGGAACTAAGTATCAAACAAAATAATAAAATAAAAACATAATAATTATGACTAAAGCAGAAATCGTTTCAGCAATTTGCAAGGAAACAGGTGTAGAGAGAGAAAAGGCACTCAAGGTTGTAGAGGCTCTCATGACAATTGTGAAGGATCAGACAGCTGCAGGTGAGGACATCTTCCTCCGTGGTTTCGGTACATTCACAACAAAGACTCGCGCTCAGAAGGTTGGTCGTCTCATCAAGGAGAACAAGTCAGTTGTTGTTCCAGAGCATAAGATCCCTTACTTCAAGCCATGCGAGGAGTACAAGGCTCAGCTCTTGAAATAATAAGATTTGTCCTTTTCAATAATAGAAGAAAACATAAGTTTTGGCTAATGAGTCAAGGCTTATGGCTATTGAAACAAAGGCTTTGTCTGATGGGACAAAGCCTTTGTTTCGTTTTGTTTGTGGGAGGCTAAGTTTTATATAAAAAATTAGAGCATCGACACTCACGTGTGGACGCTCTCGCTGTTAGATTAGCTATATTAATGAAAAACTTACTTAATGTCTCTCTTTAATAAGACTATGCAAAGGTAACACATTGATACATTATGACAAAATATTTTGTTCACTTTTTTCGTTTCTTTTAAGAAATATTATCAATTTAATGGCGTTTGGGTTGTTTTTGCCGCCACATTCATAAATCAGTGATAATGCTTAAAAACATAGAATAATGTTCATTTTTTAGAACATAAAATAAAATAATTCGTTAATTAGTTTCTATATTCAAGAATTTTCAGTTACTTTGCATAATTTTAGAAATTAAGCTTGAAAAGCTGATAAGCCAGCTTGCATGTAAGTTCATAAAATATGGATTATGCATACCAGCTTTTGTGATTTTTTTGGTGTGATTCACAAAGACGAAAATGAGAAATAATAAACATATTTTTAATATATTCATAATAAGCATTTTTCTCACATTCATATCGTTTGAAGCCACAGCTCAGGTGAACTGCAAGGCACACCGAGGAGATGTGAAAAATGCGTATAATTTCTGGTTCTATACTCCTGACGAAGATGAGGGAGATGAAGTACATCGCCCCTTGCTCGTCTTTCTGCACGGAGCAAGCCTTTGTGGAAACAATCTGGATAGAGTCAGGAAATATGGCCCAATAGACGCATTGAAGCGTGGACGTGTTATTGATTGCTACGTGATTGTGCCTCAGAATCCTGGCGGTTCATGGAATCCGCAAAAAGTGATGGCATTGATTGAGTGGGCAGAGACGAACTATAAAGTGGACAGCGATCGCATATATGTTTACGGAATGTCATTAGGTGGCTACGGCACAATCGACGTGTGTGCCACTTATCCTGATCGCATTGCAGCAGGAATGGCTATGTGCGGTGGAGCTACAGTGAAGGACCTGAGCGGCTTGGCAAAAATGCCAATGTGGATAGTGCATGGAACAGCCGACCGTGCAGTGCCTGTGTCTATGTCAGACAAGGTGGTGGCAGCGGTGAAGAAAACAGATGATTCGCGCCTGATATACACACGGCTTCCAGGTGCAGATCATGGTGCGCCAGCTCGCATTTTTTATATGGGGCAGACATACGACTGGCTGTTTTCGCATTCCATAAAGGACGAAGGCAGACCTATAAACCGTGATTTTGAGATTAATAATCAATTGCTGAAAACCGCCTATAGCGATCTTGGCAAGAATAAGATGGATGCATTTGAGTAGTTGAAACGATGGCGATGAAATATATCCGAGAGCCAAAACGATGCAAAAACAAAAGTCAACAATAATAAACTTAAACAAACAACGTAAATGAAACAGAAACTAACAAAAGTGCTTGTTCTGGGTTCTGGTGCCCTAAAGATTGGACAGGCAGGCGAGTTTGACTACTCTGGCTCGCAGGCACTCAAGGCATTGCGCGAAGAGGGTATCAGCTCTGTGCTCGTCAATCCGAACATCGCTACAATCCAGACAAGTGATGGCATTGCTGATAAGGTATATTTCTTGCCTATTACTCCACACTTCATCACAGAAATCATCAAGAAGGAGCGTCCTGATGGCATCATGCTTGCATGGGGTGGTCAGACAGGATTGAATGTTGGCACTGCTCTCTATCAGAATGGCGTGCTCGCAGAGTACGGCGTTCAGGTGCTTGGCACAAGCGTAGAGGCAATCATGAACACAGAGGACCGCGACCTCTTCGTGAAGGAACTGGACAAGGCAGACCTCAAGACTCCTGTTTCTGAAGCGTGCGAGACAATGGATGCTGCTATCGCTGCTGCTCGCAAGATTGGCTACCCTATCATGATTCGTTCTGCATACGCTCTTGGCGGTCTTGGATCTGGTGTTTGTCCTGACGAGAAGAAGTTCAAGGAGATTGCAGAATCTGCATTCACATTCGCACCTCAGGTTCTTGTAGAAGAGTCGCTGAAGGGATGGAAGGAGATTGAGTTTGAGGTAATCCGCGATGCTAACGACCACTGTTTCACTGTTGCTTCGATGGAGAACTTCGACCCACTCGGCATCCACACGGGTGAGTCTATCGTTGTTGCTCCTACTTGCTCACTCACTAAGGAACAGGTTGAATACCTTCAGGATATTAGCCGCCGCTGCGTTCGTCACCTCAACATCGTGGGTGAGTGCAACATTCAGTTCGCTTTCAATGCTCAGACAAACGACTACCGCATCATCGAGGTAAACGCTCGTCTCTCTCGCTCATCAGCTCTTGCTTCTAAGGCAACTGGCTATCCACTCGCTTTCGTTGCAGCAAAGATCGCTCTTGGCTATACTCTCGATCAGATTGGTGAGATGGGCACTCCTAACTCTGCATACGTTGCTCCTTCTATCGATTACATGATCTGCAAGATTCCTCGTTGGGACCTTACTAAGTTCGCTGGCGTTAGCCGTCTCATCGGTTCGTCAATGAAGTCAGTAGGTGAGATTATGGCTATTGGCCGCTCATTCGAGGAAATGATTCAGAAGGGTCTTCGTATGATTGGTCAGGGCATGCATGGTTTCGTAGGTAATGATCACACTAAGTTCGACAACCTTGACGAAGAGCTTGCAAATCCAACTGACCTTCGCATCTTCGCTATCGCTCAGGCTCTTGAAGAGGGCTACACTATAGAGCGCATCGAGGAACTCACTAAGATCGACACTTGGTTCCTCTCTCGCATGAAGCACATCGTTGACCTCAAGCACGAGCTTCAGTCATTCAACAGCCTTGAGGAGATTTCTGACGAGAAGATGCGCGAAATCAAGGGCGCAGGCTTCTCTGACTTCCAGATTGCTCGCTTCGTTCTCAAGCCAGAGGGCAGCATGGAGAAGGCAAACCTTGAGGTTCGCAAGGATCGCAAGCAGCGTGGCATTCTTCCATCAGTTCGTCGCATTGAGACTGTGGGCGGTGAGCACCCAGAACTCACTAACTACCTCTACTTCACATATCTCGGCGAAGTTGAGCCAACAAATGCTGATGCTCTCACCACTGAGGAGTGGAAGGCACGTTGCCTTAAGCCACAGGGACACTCTATTGAATGGTACAAGAACGAGAAGTCTGTTATCGTACTCGGTTCTGGCGCATATCGCATCGGTTCATCGGTAGAATTCGACTGGTGTTCTGTCAATGCTATCAACACAGCTCGCAAGCTTGGCTACAAGTCAATCATGATCAACTACAACCCTGAAACCGTATCGACAGACTACGATATGTGCGACCGTCTCTACTTCGATGAACTCTCTCTCGAGCGTGTTCTCGACGTTATCGACCTTGAGCAGCCACGCGGTGTCATCGTATCAGTAGGTGGTCAGATTCCTAACAATCTTGCTATGAAGCTCCACCGTCAGGGCGTGCCAGTACTTGGTACTTCTCCTGTGGATATCGACCGTGCAGAAAACCGCGACAAGTTCTCTGCTATGCTTGACAAGCTTGGCATCGACCAGCCAGCATGGCGTGCACTCACAAGCATGGACGACATCAAGGAGTTTGTTGCTCAGGTAGGTTTCCCAGTTCTCGTGCGTCCATCATACGTGCTCTCAGGCGCTGCCATGAACGTATGCTACGATGACGAGCAGCTCGAACGCTTCCTCGGTATGGCAACAGAAGTTAGCAAGGACTTCCCTGTAGTTGTTTCTCAGTTCATGCAGGACACTAAGGAAATTGAGTTTGATGCTGTTGCTGACAAGGGCGAAGTGGTTGAATACGCTATTTCTGAGCACGTTGAATATGCAGGCGTTCACTCAGGTGACGCTACTATGGTATTCCCTGCACAGAACATCTACTTCTCTACTGTACGTCAGATCAAGAAGATTGCTCGCCGCATTGCAGCAGAGCTCAACATCTCTGGTCCATTCAATATCCAGTTCCTTGCAAAGAACCGTGAGGTAAAGGTGATTGAGTGCAACCTCCGTGCATCTCGCTCATTCCCATTCGTCAGCAAGATTCTGAAGCGCAACTTCATCGAGACAGCAACAAAGATCATGCTCGACGCTCCATATTCACGTCCTGATAAGGGAGAGTTTGACATCGACCGCATTGGCGTTAAGGCATCACAGTTCTCATTCAACCGTCTTTCTAATGCTGACCCAGTACTTGGCGTTGACATGAGCTCAACTGGCGAGGTTGGCTGTATGGGCGATGACTTGAACGAGGCAATGGTTAATGCTCTCATCGCAACAGGCTACCGTCTCCCTAAGCAGAACATCCTCCTCTCATCTGGTGGCGCTAAGGGTAAGGTTCAGCTCCTCGAACCTGCACAGAACCTCGTCAAGAACGGTTACAATATCTACGCAACTGCTGGTACTGCTCAGTTCCTCACAGACAATGGCGTTCCATGCACAAAGGTTGCTTGGCCTGATGAAGAAGACGAGAACAATGTGATTGACATGATTGCTGCTCACCAGTTCGACCTCATCATCAACATCCCTAAGAATCAGACAAAGCGCGAGCTCACAAATGGCTACCGCATCCGTCGCGATGCCATCGACCACAATATCCCATTGATGACAAACGCTCGTCTTGCTAAGGCATTCATCGAAGCATTCTGCGCCCTTAAGCTTGAGGATATCAAGATCAAGAGCTGGCAGGAGTACAATGCATAAATCAAAAAGTACATAAACAAAAAAGCAAGATGTCAAAATGGCATCTTGCTTTTTTTATGCTAAAAACGATATATCCGAACACTATTTCTCTTCGCCAAGATAATCTTTGCGCATCTTCTTGAGGCGACGGAGAATGTCGGTGTAGTGAGTGTGATTGATGTCGCCAGACTTATGAGCAGCGAGCTGCTTTGAGCAGTAGTCCTCGACTGTGGTGATGTGCTGGATTAGGTAGGCTGCTGCGTCTGTGCGCTGTACATTGAATGTTTGAGCGGTCTGCTGCTTTTCCGTTGGGTTGAGAGCATTGTTCAGGAACTCAACGTAGGTGCGTTCAAGCTGACGACGGTACATGTCATGACGCTCATCTTGCTTGCCAAGAGGTTTCCATGCTGCAGTGAATACGTCGTTGAGGTATTCTGGAAGCGTGTATGGATCGTCGGTCATGAATGAGTTGTTGTAGATATTGACCATCATGCCTGGGGCAAGGAGGAACGAGATTGTTGACATGCGGAGTTCAACAAGTTCGTCGTGTGCCTTGATGCCGAGCTTATCCACTACAGACTGAGGATAGAGCCAGAGAGCTGGTTCGAATATGTATGTGCCAATCCACTCGATTGCTTCGCGCTGGAGTGAGCGAGGAACAATCTGGCGTGCAGGAACACCTGGAGTGTTGTTGGTGTACACACCTCCAATGTTCTTGTGAACATGGCCTGTGTAGCGAACATACTGCGAGCGCACTGTGCGATGAAGTGTGCTAAGATCTTCATACACATCATCTTCCTGATGTGTCCACTTCTCAATATTCTGCATCACACGCTGCAAGTTCTTTATTCCGTATGCAGTTGCCTTCATGCTGTTGTCGCCGAGATCTTCCGACTGTGAGCGGGGGTCAGAGCCCTTGCCTTCATCGCCGCAATAGCGAAGACGGACATTGTCGCGAAGCTTTGCTGTCACCTCTTTGCGAAGAGCCTTTGCCTCTTCATTGGCATCCTTAAATTCCTCGCGATACTGATAGCCCCACTTGATTGCCCACTTGTCATAGTCGTTGATGCGAGGGAACAATCCCTTAGGACCGATTTTGTCCTCTGGCTGTGCTACGTAGTTGAAACGTGCATAGTCCATGATACTTGCTGTGTGTCCATGCTCTTCCACCCAAGCCTTGTCGCGAAGCTTCTCAACTGGAGTGGCAGAACTTGCAATCATGTTGTGACGAAGTCCAAGCGTGTGGCCAACCTCATGGCTTGACACGAAACGAACGAGTTCGCCCATGAGGTCGTCTGGCAAATCCATTGTCTGGGCACGCTTGTCGAGCGGGCCGCACTGCGACACGTACCACTTCTTCACGAGTCGCTGCACATTGTGGAACCAGCAGATGTGGCTCTCGATGATTTCGCCGCTGCGAGGGTCAACGATGCGAGGGCCGTAGGCATTCTCGGCAGTAGAAGGGAGATAGCGAAGAACAGAGAAACGAGCATCATCCACGCTCATAGTGGTGTCATTCTCAGGCCATTCCTTTGCAATGATGGCATTCTTGAAACCTGCAGCCTCGAAGGCGACATTCCAGTCATTCACACCCTGCTTGAGGTATTTAACCCACTTCTTAGGAGTGGCAGGATCGATATAGTAAACGATAGGCTTGACAGGCTCGACGAGCTTGCCAGCGCGGTATGCCTTCTTGTCCTTTGGCACCAGGCGATAGCGAGACACGATAGCCTTTTCGCGAGTGGCATCATCGTCGGAATACTCCACTACCTTGTCCTGGAAATAGCCTACACGCTCGTCGGCAAAACGTGGGCGCATTGGCTCGTCAGGAAGAGCAACGATAGAGGTGTTGAGCCCTATGGTGATGAATCCTGTACGCTCTGCCAATGTCACAGCACCGCTTGCTGCGTATGTGCGGATAGTAGATACCTCTACGTTGATAGGATATGTGCGTATAGAGTCGATGAGAGTTCTATCTGGCTGAAGAGCGCCCAGCTTGACCTGTGTGCGGTCTGCCTGTACAAGACCGCCAATCTTTGTGTCAGTCTCAAAAAGCTTGGTTACATTTACGAGAAGAGCGTTCGTCTCTGGGTTGCGACCTGCCACATCAAACTTGTAGATGATAGGGGCTGTGGTAGCTGTGCGCATGAGAGCCTCCATCTTGGAGTCTTCAGGTACGTCGAGATTCTGCGCATAGCTGCGCAGGAACATTGTCTTCTCGTTGTAGAGTTCAAAATAGACAGCATTGCGCTGCACTTCCTCGCCGCCAAACATGGAGAAGCCCTGTGGCACAGAAGTGAAGCGAGTGACTGTGAGCAAGAGCTTGCCCAGCATGTTCTCTGGCACTTCGAAATACCAGTCTTTGTCTATGTGGCGTACGGTGAAGAGTCCTTCACGGCACGAGCCACCTTTCTTGATTAGTTTTTCATAATCCGTTTCTGGCGCTTTTTTCTCCACAGGCTTTGCTGCGGCAGTATCGGTCTTAGCGGCAGGGATGGAATCGTTTGTAAAAAAGAGTGAAGAGACAGTCGATGCATTCATGCTTGAAGGCATGAATGCAACGGCTGCAAGACACAATGAATGTCTAAATTTCATGGATAGTTAAGTATTATTTAATAATGTATTTCTTGTCATCGATGATGTAGATGCCCTTTGGAAGGTTAGCAACAGCATCTTCGAGGCGCATGTTGCGACGAACAACAACACCGTCAGGACGAACTACATTGACCGTCTTCTTCTGTGCAGGAACGAATGACACAGCATTTTCGTCGGCAGGGAGGAACCAGAAATCGATGTAGCGGAGGCGTGTTGCGCCTGTCACAGCAGGAAGGCTCCACTCGTATGCATCGCCCGACCAGCTGTCGTAAGTGTATTCTACACCACCAATCTCATAAGAGCGGATCTTTGTTGAGTCAGGACCCCAAACGTGAAGACCGCCAGTAGCTTCGCCTGAATACAAGCCACCGCTTGCCCAAGAACGGTAAGTGTTGAAAGCCACCTTTGCCATGCGATAGCCCTTTGGTGCCTTGAATGTCATTGTTGAGCCAATGTACATATAGAGATACGTCTCTATAAGGTCGTTGTCATAGTTCTCATCGCGAACAAGAGCATTGTCGTAGTCTGTCTCGTCGAGGTCGCTTGGAGTGACTGTTACTGTCACCTTGTCGCCACAAGCAGGAAGCTCGAATACTGTTGTCGAAGCAAGGCGAGCCTCTTCTGGCTCATAGCTTGGCTGACTCCAAGACTTCTTGCCATTGTCCTTTGTGAAATATGGGCAAGTAGCCATGCCCCATGGGTTTTCGTTGAAGTCCATGCGGACATAGATTGAGTCGTTCTCTGCTGATGCTGTGAGAGCGAACATAGCGCAAGCAATAGCGCAAATTGTCTTTATTGATTTCATTTTGTTCTTGTTTTTTTGATGCTTGGTACTACTTCTTTTTTTCTTCGCACTCAGCGTGGTTTTCTGTTGTCTCGCCAGAGCAGCAGCTTGGGAGTGAGTTAGGATCCACTTCCTTCACTGTGTACTTTATCTTCTTGAATGCTTTCACCAAGTCTTTAGTAGAGCACTTCGTAGAGTCGAAAGTGATGGTCACGGTCTGCTGAGCTATGCTTGTCTGGATGATTTTCACGCCTTTGACGAAGCGAAGATTGCCTGTGATCTTCTGCTCGCACGACTCGCAATGCATCTGAGGAGTAGTAGTGAACACTACACGCTTGTTGTTGCCTTTGGCTGATATTGCTAATACTGCTACGAAAAGAAGCAGCATTGTGATAATTGACTTTTTCATGATTTTGGTTTTTAATTACAATTTACCGATGTTAATTCTAATGCCTGCGTATGCCATAGCACCGTGTACAGGTCCCCACACCATTGTGGTGTCGAATTTAGGTCCCCATGGATCGTCAGCACCAATGATTGGGTTCTTCTGCTTGAAACCTGTGAGGTTCTCTCCGCCCACATAGACAGAGAAATGACGGAACCAGCGAGTGACCTGCGCACTCAGCTGCTCGAATGACTGGAAGCTTTCATCCCACGACATAGTGCCGTCAGGCAGCTTGTATGGCTTAGGCATTCTGCCACCGCCGTTGAGCTGGAGAGTGACATCAAACTGCCACAGACCGAGCGGAGTCTTATATCCTGCTGTGATGAGACCTTTATACTTGTTTGTCAAAGGCTTAGTCATCAGCTCGCCTCCGTATGTTGCCTTTACGATATTGCGACGATATGCTGCTGTGAGCGTGAAACCATCAAATACAGGATATGTTGCATCGATCTGGAAAACATGAGAGTAGCTGTCTGTGCCGTAGGAATCATACACTTTAATCAAGTGCGGACTGCTATCGAAGTCGATCACTGCCTGATTGCGGAAATCAGTGTAGTAGTATTCTGCATTGAGCTTTATGTCCTTGTTGGCAACAGGGATGTTGAATCCTGCGCTGAATCCGTAGTTCCAAGCCTCTTCCATGCGCTGGTGCTCATCGTACAATGTTCTTGACGAAGCAAGAAGATTGTGATTCTCTGCCAGGATATGCGCTGAGCGATAGCCCTTGCCAATCTCGCCACGGAAAGTGACAATCTCTGACGGCATCCACTTCAGGTGCATACGTGGAGTGATGAAGCCATCGTGCTCAGAACTGATGTCGCCACGCAAACCAGCCATAGCCACAAACTTACTGTTGAGGTTGTAGGTGTATTGGGCATAAATGCCTGTCACAGACTCTGACTCAAGCATGTTTGAATTATATGCATTTGCCACAATATTGACATCTTGATCCAGGTAGTCACGATTGAACGACAGTCCTGCCGACAGATTGTGCTCCTGGGTAATGTTGGTCTCGTACATCAGCTGGCCATAGAAATTCTTCTCGTTCACGTTGTATTCGCGACGACCGTAAGCAGCATCCATGTCATGAATCGAGCCTGTCATCATAAGGGCGAGGTTTGTGCCATGCTCCTTATTCAGCACAAAGGCATGCTTCATATACATCTCATAGCGCTTGGTGTCAATGCCAATCTTATACATACCTTTGACAGGATCAATAACGGCATGTCCGCTGTGCATAGTCTGACCACTTGTGCGCTCCTCGCCCAAGAGAGAGATGCCGCCATGGAAGATGTAAGTGTTGCCAAGATATGCCCATCGGTTCTGCATATTGTACTGACGCACATTTGGCTTGTCGAGGAATCCATCCTTGTTCTCATCGTGCTCCTCATAATTGTCGTCATAGTGAAGAAGCACCTCTGTGGAAAGACGAGGATTGAGGTGGATATTGCCGTCGGCATTAGCCTCAAAGCGAGACTTTGAATCGCCATAGAGATTCACCGTGACACCCTGTTCGTCCTCTGGCTGAAGATACTGAACATTGATCTGACCCGTGATTGACTCATAGCCATTGCGCACCGACGATGCACCTTTCGACACCTGGATGCTCTTCATCCATGTGCCTGGCACATAGCCGAGAGAGAATGGCATAGCTGCACCACGGAAGTTAGGGATGTTCTCTGTAAGCATCTGCACGTATGTGCCTGACAATCCGAGCAATTTAATTTGTCGAGCACCTGTTGCAGCATCGCTATAGTTCACATCCACGCTTGGATTTGTAGTGAAACTCTCGCCGAGATTGCAGCAAGCAGCACGAAACAACTCTGTTTTATCTACTATCTGTCCTATGCCAGCTCCTGGCATGCGACGCATACCGATACGATTGCTGACCACTTGCACATCCTGCAACTGATGATCATCGTCGATAGTGTCGTTCTCACAAGACACAATAGTCTTTGCCCCTGCATTCTGTGAGATTGATGCGAGGACAACTGTAAATATAAATGTATTAAGTTTCATTTTTGCAGTATTATATTGTCTTATGTCTATAGGGGAATCAACGAAAAACATATACCCCCATAAAAGAAGAATAACGACATAAGTACGCTAAATAAGCAATACGCAGATTAGATTCAGATACTCTCGTGGCGGCCCATTGTGATGGCATCCCACGTAGCGCAAAGCATCTGATATGGTTGTGGATAAATCAATTAACTCATACAATGGCTGCATCAGCCATGGCAGAATCACAACCGGCAATGTGTGTTCAAGAGTCTGATGCTGGACTTGGCTCATTGTGGAGAACTTGAGCACGTATGTCTTCATGCAGCTCGAAGTGGTCTTGCACTGCTTCTCGCATGTCTGACTACATGACACTACTCTTGTTGTTCCAGTATGATTGCAATGCACAACAATCAATCCGGTTCCCATAGTGATGATCATTATGGAAAGCGTAACCGACATTAATATGTGCATAAGTCTCTTCATCTTGTCTCAGAACAATTGATTTGATTTTTTGGACTTTGAATTTGGTTAATAATTAGTTGATTAATTATTGCCGTTGTTTCTGCTTTACTTTTCAAGGATAGGTTGCACGCAAATCGTGCAGCCTATCCATTATATTGTTTACTTTACGTAGAATTTCTTACCGTTGCTGATGTTGATGCCCTTCTCAGGAGCAGCAACCTTCACACCGTTCATATTGTAGATATTGCCTGACTTAGCGTCATTTGCAACGTTCTTGATTGCAACAGCAGCAGCTACATCGAATGCAGTAGTAACGAATGCGTTATCACCAGTTGCCTTAGGGAATGCATCAGATGTCATAATTGCATGAATGCCAGTGAATGAAGCATTGAATGTAGCAACACCGCCTTCTACAATGTAGTCAGTACCCTCTGTGAGAGCATTGCCTTCAGCATCAGCGAATGCATATACTGTAGTTGCCTCACCTTCTTCAAGTTCGCCAACAGCTGTGAGCTGTGAAGAGAGGTCGAGCTTGCCATTCACTGTTGCCTCTACTGCCATTGGAGCCTGTGGAGCATAAGTGAACTTCTTGATCTTGCTTGCTGTGTTGAGACCAGCTGGCTTTGCAGGAAGAGTTGCAATAGTGAAGCAGTTGTTCTCAAGCTTGCACGACTTAGTGCAATCAACGAGAGAAATCTTAGCAAGCTTGTTGTTGTGAGCCTCGAATGTGCCAACTGAAGAAGGAACTGTGAGTTCAGTCAACTCATTATCATTAAGATAAAGCATTGAGCTTGAACCTGTGATAGTAGGAAGAGTGATTTCCTTGAGGTTGTTCTTCTGCAAGTTGATAGTCTTGAGTGCTGCACCCTCAGCGAACTTCACAGATGTGAGTTTGTTGCTGTAAGCATAAAGACCTGTGATAGCTGCATTAGCAGTGAGGTCGAGTTCTGTCAACACATTATTATATATAGTGAGCTGATCAAGCTTAGCGTTCTTTGCGATATTGATAGATGTGAGCTTGTTGTCAGTGAGGTTGAGTGAAGTAAGCTCTGGATTGTTGCTAAAGTCCATTGTTGTGAGCTCACCCTTTGCTGATGTGAAGTTGCGAAGGCTGTCGCAAGCGCTAACATCAACTGTCTGCATTGCTAAACCACCGATTGACATCTGCTGAACCAACTTCAAGTTAGAGAGGTCGATAGACTCGATTGGAGAAGTAGTGCTCATGCCTGTGCTTGTAGCGAAGTAGAAAACTGAATCGTTTTCAGCATAGATTGTGATATTGCCTTCGCCCTTAGCAACGCCTGAAACTGCAGTTGCAGTAGCTGTGTTTGTCTTATTGCCAATCTCGTTTGTCACAACAGCATTGCCATCGCCGAAGTCAACAGCATAGAAGTCGCTGTTCTTATATGTACCGAAGTTGAAAATACGCTCAGTCTCGCCATCCACAGTAACCTTCATTGCTACAAGTGGCTTAACAACAGCAACTTCTGCAGTTGTGAATGCAAGAGCATCTGTAGCCTTAGGGAATGCAGCATTAGTCATTGCTGCGTAGATGCGACCTGTGTTCTCGTTTGTGAACTGGAACTTGCCAGCCTCTACCACTGTGTAATCTGTCTCTGCCTTGAGAGTGTCGCCAGCAGCGTTGATGAATGTATATTCTGTTGTAGCATTGCCCTCTTCAAACTCGCCTACTGCTGTAAGCATGTCGCTGAGGTCGAGAACAGAGTTCTTTGTGAGTGCGCGAGTTACCTCTGCTGGAGCCTGAGGTGCATAAGTGAACTTCTTGATCTTGCTTGCTGTGTTGAGACCAGCTGGCTTTGCAGGAAGAGTTGCTATTGTGAGGCAATTGTTCTCAATCTTGCATGACTTAGTGCAGTCAACGAGAGAAATCTTAGCAATCTTATTGTTTGCAGCCTCGAATGTACCAACTGATGTAGGAACAGTAAGCTCAACAAGCTGATTGTCGTTGAGATAGAGCATTGAGCTTGAACCTGTAATTTCTGGGAGAGCAATCTCTGTAAGAGCGTTGTCGTTCAAGTTGATAGTCTTGAGCGCTGCACCCTCAGCAAACTTCACAGATGTGAGTTTGTTGCCATAAGCATAGAGACCTGTGATAGCAGCGTTAGCTGTGAGGTCAAGTGCTGTCAACTCATTATTATATATAGTGAGCTGATCAAGCTTTGTATTCTTTGAGATGTTAAGCGAAGCAAGCTTGTTGTCTGTCAGGTTGAGCGATGTAAGCTCTGGATTGTTGCTGAAGTCCATAGCTGTGAGAGCACCCTTAGCAGCTGTAAAGTTGCGAAGGCTGTCGCAAGCGCTCAAATCCATTGTCTCTACTGCAGCTCCGCCGATTGACATCTGCTGAACTTTCTTCAAGCTTGTCAAGTCGATTGACTCAATAGAGGATGTAGTGCTCATACCAGTGCTTGTGCTGAAATACCAAATGTCATCGGCATTTTCTGCATACACAGTTATGACACCTTCACCCTTTGCAACACCAGTAGCAGCTGCTTTTGATGCTGTGCTAGTTGTGTAGCCAATCGAATCAGTGACTACAAGTTCGCCATCACCGAAATCAATTGCATAGTAAGCCTCGTTCTGATAAGAGCCAAAGTTGAATGTACGCTCTGTTTCTCCATCAACAGCCACCTTCATAGTGACTACAGGCTTTACTTCATGACTTGTTCCGTCTGGCCATGTTATAGTTTTGTTTGTGTCGTCTGCATATGCGCAGAATGATGCACCCGCTGCAAGAGCGAGAAGTAGAATTTTCTTCATCTTTTTAATTGTAAAAAGTAAACTCTGTCCAAAAAATCATGCAAATGTACAAAAAAACAAATTAAAGAACACGTTTTCTTTGACAAAATGCAATTTGAGTGAGCATTTTTTCTTAATTTTGCATTAATTTTTTAGTCAAAGTGTCATTTGTAATGATAATAATATCAAATAAAATAATGAAAGAGAAGTTGACGAGGGGAAGGTTTCCTCTTCTTTTTTTGTTGGTTTTCAGCTTGAATTATGCTTACGCTCAGAAAACCGTAACAGGCAAAATCACAGACACGTCAGGTGAGCCGCTTTGTGGAGTAAACATCCTTGAAGTCGGAACAACCAATGGTACATCATCAAAGCTTGACGGAACGTATTCCATCACAGTGAAGAGCGAGAATAGCTCGATAATGTTCCGCTACTTGGGCATGAAACCTGTCAAGATCCTTGCTGCTGGAAAGAAGCACAATGTGACTATGCAAGATGACTCAGAAGTGTTGCAAGAGGCTGTTGTCGTTTCTACTGGTTACCAAAAGCTCAGCCGAGAGCGTTCCACCGCTTCGTATGGATTTGTGGATTCTACAGCCCTCACTCGTGTCATTCACAAAGACCTCCTCTCTGCCCTCGAAGGACAAGTAGCAGGTCTTCGCATGGACAAGAATCCTAACAACGGCGAGAACAAGCCTATCATCCGTGGCGTGGGCACATTCTCCACAAGCGTTGGCACACAGCCACTTATCGTAATTGATGACATCCCTACAAGCCTTACGCTCGACCAGATCAACCCACATGATGTGGAGTCTGTCACAGTGCTCAAGGATGCTGCCGCATCATCCATCTACGGTGCTCTCGCAGCAAATGGCGTCATCGTCATCACCACCAAGCAAGGCAAGACAAGCAAGACAAAGGTCGCTGTCAATGCCGATTGGCATATCACCGCTAAGCCATCATTCGATGCCATGCACTATGCGTCTTCGAGCGACATCATTGACTACGAGACAACAGTCTTCAATGCTCGAGTGAAGAATAGCGGTGGCATTGACAACCTTTTCAGCAGCTTTGGCAACAACTACTACAGCCCTGTGTATCAGCTCTATCGCGATCAAGCAAACGGACTGCTCACATCCAGCCAGGTTGAAGCAACGCTCAACGAGTGGCGCAACAACGACTACTATGAACAATACCGTAAGTATGCATGGCAGAATCAGGTGACACAGCGCTACAACATCTCACTCTCACAGCAGACAGGCAAGGACAACCACTATGCATCATTCTCCTACGAGAATAACCGTGGACGCGTCATCAACGACAAGAGCAACACCTTCACCATCTATCTGAAGAGCAACTTCAACGTGACAAACTGGTTTAGCGTCAGAGTTGGTCTTGATGCTCGTCTTTCTGACTCACAGACACCAAATGGTTCATACTCCAACTACGCTCTTCAAGAGCGCTATGCACAGATCAAGGATGCCAATGGCAATCTTGTATATACTCCAAACGTCAATGTCAGCGGCTATGCAGGCAGCGCACTTAACAGGAATGTCATCGACCGCGTAGCAGATGAAGACGGACTCATGCCATTCCGTTTCAACGTGCTTGAGTCGCTCCACGAGAGCATGTCGCAAGGCAAGAACCTTCATCTTCGTCCTTTCGTGAATGCTGAAATCAAATTCACCAACTATCTTAAATACAACCTTCAGTATCAGTACGAGTGGACTCATCGCAAGCAAGAGATGTACGACGAAGCAGACACATACCTGATGCGTCTCACTCACAATGCTTTCATCGACCAGTCGGGCAAATGCCTTCTCCCTGCCGGTGGACGATACATGCAGCAGTCAAACACTTCACAGCGCTACACATTCCGCAATCAGTTAGGCTTTGACCACAACTGGAACAGCAACCGCCACATTCTCACAGCCATCATGGGTCTTGAGCTTCGCGAGAATTTCACGCCTCGCATGATTCAGCAGCTCATGTATGGCTACAACGACACCGCTCTCACATCATCTCGCACAGACTGGCAGAGCCTCTATACTGATGGATGGGAAAGCCTCGTGTATGATTCAACCCTCCGCATGACGGGTCTTCCTACAACTCAGACGCTCACCAAGCATCGCTATGCCTCTTTCTATGCTAATGCAGGTTATACCTTGATGGGAAAATACAACCTGAATGGTAGTATTCGCTGGGACGAGACTGACCTGTTCGGACTCGACACAAAAGAGCAACACCACCCTCTTTGGTCAGCAGGATGGGGTTGGAACATCTCGCAAGAAGAGTTCATGAAGCCTATTACATGGCTCGACTACCTCAAGCTTCGCATGACATACGGCATAAATGGCAATGTCGATCAGTCGTCAAGCACATACTTTGTTGCTCGCTACCGCACGCTAAGCCAGGATCCTACAAATACACAATATTTATATTATACAGACGATAATCTGCCAAACCCAAAATTGCGTTGGGAACGTACATCGACATTCAATGCCGGCTTCGACTTCCGCATCTTCAAGGGCATTTTGGCTGGTTCGCTCGAATACTACAACCGCACAGGCTCAGACCTTCTCGTGCGCAAGTATCTCGATTCCACTCTTGGTGCCACACAGCGCGTCATCAACAACGGTAAGATGCGCAACCAGGGAATTGAGCTCTCGCTCCGTGGCAATATCATCCACTCAGGCGATTGGGATTTCTCAGCTAACCTCACTCTCGGCTACAACACCAACAAGATGCTTTATGTTGAGCACTCTTCCACAGATGGCGCTGCCAACTTCATCACCGCCCCTGCTAACTATTTCGTACAAGGCACAAGCTATAACACTCTCTGGGCATACCGCCTCAGCCGCATAGTGAATGGCTACCCTGTCATTCTTGATGCCGACAACAATGAAATGGCAACATTCGATGCTGATGGCAATCCAACATCGGTGACTGTTACCTCTACTCTCAAAGGCACAGACGCACTCAAGAATTGCGGCTCTGTCCTTCCTATCTACAACGGCTCACTGCAGTTCTCACTCCGATGGAAGAACCTCGAAGCAAACACGCTCTTCGTGTTCTCGGGCGGCAACAAGCTGCGCATGGATGTGGCAGACATGAACTCCTATGCCAACAACTCCACGCTCATCAACGACCGCTGGACAGAATCCAACAGCGTCGGCACAGTACGCCATTTCTACGATATGCCTACCAACATTCAGCAATATGCAGGCACATTCTCAGAATGGTGGCGATACAGCGACCAGAACATAAAGAGCGCTGACTACATGAAGCTTCGCTCCATCTCGCTCTCCTACTCTCTCCCCGACCGCCTCACCTCGCGCATAGGCTTCGGCACAACCAAGCTTTCGCTCCAGGCAAACAACCTATTCTATATCAGCGCAGCAGGCAACGATATAGATCCTGAGGCATACGGTCTCAACTCTGGTTCACGTTCACTCCACCAGCCACGTTCAGTTTCACTCGGTTTCTCAACATCATTCTAATATGAAACATCTACATATACTATCGTTTCTCCTTGTCGCATCATTCTTCACTTCTTGCGACTCATACATCGATATCACACCAAAAGGCGCATTGACTATCGACTCTGCCTACACGTACCTTGAGCTCATCGCCAATCCTATGCGCTCATATTTCCCATCCTCTTACGCCATGCTCTCCGACGATGTATGGGCAAAGGAGTCACGCATCATAGGCTATGAGTCAATCTCTGCCGACGGCATCAACTTCACATTCAACGAGGCTGCCGACCGCACCCTCCTTCCAGACAACAATCTCTACGAGAACATGTATAGCGACATTCTCCGTTGCAACCTCATCATTGCCAACATCGACAATGCTCCTGGTTCCGACGACGTTCGTCTGCTCGCCAAGGCTGAGGCACGTACACTACGTGCATTCAACCACTTCCTCGCTATCAACACCTACGCCAAGGCGTATGACCCTTCTACAGCGGCATCCGATGGCGGCATCTGCATCATGGATCACTACAGTCTTGAGGATTCGCCAGCAAAATCAACTGTTGCTCAGACCTACGACTTCATCATCCGTGAGCTTGAAGAGGCTGTGCCAAATCTCAAAGCCACACCTCTCAACATCTACCACCCAAATCTCGCTTTCGGCTATGCCCTTCTCTCCAAGGCATACCTCTTCCACCGCGATTGGGCAAAGGCAGAGGAAGCAGCACTCAAGTCATTGTCATTCAACAACACTCTCATTGACTATAATGTCATAAACAACAATGGCGGCGTAGCTCGCTACCGTGAATATGCCGATGCCAACAACCCTGAGGTGCTCAGCTACATGTGGATGGGCAGTGGCTGGACAGCCGAGGCTGCAACCTACTATGCCTATGGCATCATCAGCCCTGAGCTCGTCTCTCTCTTCGAGAAGAACGACCTCCGCTATAGCCTCTTCTTCCGTCAGACAGGCACCACCATCACCAACTACTTCGATGTGGGTTCAGGCGCTGCTATCTGGACACCAGCAACAACAACTGCTCGCTTCACCCATGTCACTGTGGGCATGAGAACTGCAGAAACATACCTAATCCTTGCAGAGGCACAGGCGCGCCAGAACAAGATTACTGACGCCATTGCCACCCTCAACCTTATCCGCAAGAATCGTCTCACAGGCGACTATGCCCTTGCCACTCCAGCCACACAGCACGACATGATGAACGAGATCATCACAGAGCGCCGCAAGGAACTCCTCTTCGGTTTCCACCGCTTCTTCGACCTCAAGCGCTTCAACCTTGAGCCCGAATATGCAAAGACAATCACTCGAACATTCCCTGTGGTCACAAAATCCATAGAACCAAAAACCTACACCCTCTCTCCAAACTCGCATCTCTACATCATTCCGTTCCCACGAACAGCAACTGACAAGAATCCGCATCTCACCCAGAACTAAGGGGTAGAGCCACGAAACTTGAACAATTAATTGCAAGATAATATGGCATTATCTAACATAGAGAAGCATTACAACAAGCATCCCGAAGACAAGCGGCTGCAGCATAGGCATGGCATAGTGGAGTTTGAAACCACGATGCATCATTTGCGCCGTTTCTTGCAGCCAGATCACTTCATCCTCGACATTGGGGCTGGAACAGGACGATACGCTTCTGCCCTTATGGCAGAGGGGTATCGCGTTAAAGCTGTGGAACTTGTTCGACGCAACATCGAAGTGTTCCTCAAGCGTGAGCCCTCGGCAGACGTGGTGCTAGGTGATGCCAGAAACATGCCTTTCATTCCTTCCGCCTCTGCCGATGTCACTCTGCTGCTCGGCCCACTCTATCACCTCTTCGGTGACGATGAGAAGCTCAAAGCACTCAACGAGGCAAAACGAGTAACTAAGCCTGGGGGAATAATCTTCGTTGCCTACCTCATGAACGAGTACAGCATCCTTTCTTATTGCTTTGACGAAGATCGCATCTCCGACCTCATGGCAAAGGGTGTGGTTGACAAGGATTTCCACATTCAAGCACAAAGCGATGAATTGTACGACTACATCCGCCTTGAAGACATCAACCGTCTCAATGCCCAAGCTGGTCTGGAACGTATAACTATTTTCTCGCCTGATGGTGCAGCCGACTATATGCGCACCCGCCTCAATCGCATGAGCGACGCCACTTTCTCCCTTTTCCTTGAATACCAAAAGTGCATTTCCGAGCGTCCCGACCTGATTGGCGCCGGCAGCCACACCGTAGATGTGCTAAGATGTCCCATCGACAACAACGAATAATACAAAATAAGAAGCATACGGCTTCCTTCGTGCTATTATTGTAGAAATTATATTATCCATCATTATATATTTAGAATTATGAAAGCTAAATTCCTCAAAGCATTTTGTATTGCGCTGTGCACAGCAACAATGGCAATGGCTCAGTCTGCTCGCATTGAGCAGAACTGGAACACAAATTGGCGATTCTGCCTTCAAGACAAAGCAGAAGCAAAGAACACCAACTTCGACGACAAGTCGTGGCGCAGCATCACTGTTCCTCATGACTGGAGCATAGATAGCGACTTCACTAAGGATGCCGCTATGGGCAATGAAGGTGGATATCTCCCTGCTGGCACAGGATGGTATCGCAAGGTGCTGAATATGCCTAAGGCATGGGTTGGCAAGAACGTGAAGCTCGTGTTCGACGGCGTGTACCAGGATTCTAAGATATATGTGAATGGTGATTCGGTAGGCAGTCATTTTTATGGCTACACTCCTTTCGTTGTCGATATTACTAAGCAGTTGAAAGTGGGCAATAATGTGGTTGCTGTCCGTGTAGATAACTCTGGGCAGAAGAACTGCCGCTGGTATTCAGGTTCGGGCATCTATCGCAAGGTGCAGCTCATTGTTTGCGACCCTGTTCATATTGATACATGGGGTGTGGCTGTCACTACTCCAAAGGTGAGCAAGAGCGAGGCTGTTGTACTTGTGCAAACAGACTTGAAGAACGAAGGCAATACGCCTAAGACTGTGAAGGTGAGAGTTTCTATCCCTTCTGTAAATGCTTCTACTGAAAGCCCTGAGATGACTGTTGCGCCAAAAGATGCTTACAACAAGGTGACTCAGCAGCTTACAATCAGCAACCCTAAGCTTTGGGGTACAGACACTCCAAACCTATACGAGGCAAAAGTTGAAGTTGTTGAGAACGGTAAAGTAATCGACTCAAAGACAGAGACATTTGGCGTTCGCACCATTGAATACGACTCAAAGAACGGTCTTCGCATCAACGGCAAGCAGACACTCATCTATGGTGGTGACGCTCACCACGACAATGGCATTCTCGGTGCAGCATCATACCGCAATGCTGAATACCGCAAGGTGAAGCTGATGAAGGAAGCTGGCTTCAACCTCGTGCGCACAAGCCACAACCCTCCTTCTGAAGATTTCCTCCGTGCATGTGACGAACTCGGTCTTATGGTCATCGACGAGGCATTCGACGGATGGGAAGTGGAGAAGAACACATACGACTATCACCTCCGCTTTAAGCAGGAGAGCAGTGACGATGTGGCAGCAATGGTTCTTCGTGACCGCAACCACCCAAGCATCATCAGCTGGAGCATTGGCAATGAGATTATTGAGCGCAAGCAGATTGCTTCGGTCGCAACAGCTCAGCGTCTGAAGAATGCAATCCTCAAGCACGACACGACACGTCCTGTCACTGAGGCGCTCTGCGCTTGGGATCCTGATTGGGAAATTTACGATCCACATGCTGCAGTACTCGACATCACTGGTTTCAACTACATGATGCACAAGGCAAAGAGCGACCATGAGCGTGTGCCTGAGCGTGTGATGTGGCAGACAGAAAGCTATCCTCGCGACGCTTTCAGCAACTGGACAATGGTGAACGACTACCCTTACGTGATTGGCGACATAGTGTGGACAGCCATCGACTACCTTGGCGAATCGGGCATCGGCCGTTTCTTCTATGAGGGCGAGACTGATGGCGAACCTTGGATGAAGCTTCAGTTCCCTTGGCATGGTGCTTACTGCGGCGATATTGATGTTCTCGGCTGGAGAAAGCCAATCTCTCACTATCGCGAGCTGCTCTACTGCCCTAACCGCAACAAGCTCTACATGGCAGTGAAGGAGCCTGATGGATACTTCGGCAAAGTGAAGGAGACAATGTGGTCAGTATGGCCAACATGGGAGTGCTGGAACTGGAAGGGCCATGAAGGCAAGAACATTGATGTGGAAGTGTATTCAAGCTATCCTAAGGTGCGACTTTACCTCAACGACAAGCTGGTAGGTGAACGCTCTACAACTCGTGCTGAAGAGTTCAAGGCAACATTCGGCATTCCATACGAAGCAGGCACCCTGAAGGCAGTAGGTGTTGACAATCAGGGCAATGAAGCAGAGTCTCGCACTCTTAGCACATCGGGCGAAGCTGTTGACATCCGTCTCACTACCGACGGCAAGCTCAATTCGAGCGAGCAGGATGTATGCTTCATCACAGCCGAGCTCATCGACAAGAACGGCGTGCGCGTGCAGGATGCAGAGCAGGATCTCCACTTCGAGGTGAAGGGCAATGCTACACTCATCGCAACAGGCTCAGCAGACTTGAAGGACACAGTTTCTTACACAAACAGCACTCGCAAGACATACAAAGGCATGGCAATGGGTGTTGTTCGCTCTAACGGCAAGAATGGCGTAGTGACAGTTACCGTTAGCGGCAAAGGCATCAAGAAGCAGATTACAGTAAAAGGAATCGCACTTTAAACTATAGTAAGGAAACTATTGCGAAATGAAAAAATTGCTTACTTTTCTCTTGTTGGCACTTGTTGCTGGCACTCTTGCTGCTCAGGATGACGCTTCTTCTGTTGAGATGCCGTCATTCAGCAAGAAGCATGGATTGTACAAGAGTGCATTTGCGCTATACATCACACCATCGGTGAGTGGCAGAACCATCTATTACACAAAAGATGGAAGCGTGCCAACAAGAGAAAGCAAGGTGTATGGCAAGGGTATTGCCGTGAAAGGAACATGCGTACTGCGAGCAGTGGAGGAGATAGATGACTCTACGCTGTCTGCTGTTGCAACAGCTTCTTACATATTCCCAGAGGATGTAATCTATCAAGCCACATCCTCAACTGGCACGCCTACCATACCAGAAGGCTACCCTAAGGAATGGGGCGAGAATGTCGATATAAATGGAAATGCGCCCGCATTCTATGCCATGGACAGAGAGATAGTGGACGAATCGAAGAGTGATGTGCTGGCAGGATTCTACGATTTGCCGGTAGTGTCGATCGTGACGGAAAGAAACTATCTGTTTGGAACAGAATATGATGAGGCGAATGGCGGTATCTACATCTACACAGGTGCGCCAGTTGGCAGCGGTGCAGGCAGAGGTTGGGAGCGACAAATCAGTCTTGAGGTGATCGGAGGCGATCTGGGGCATGATGTGACCGTGGATTGCGGCATAAAGATTCACGGCGGCCACAGCCGTGTGCCTGAGAAGAATGCCAAGCATGCCTTCAGGCTTATGTTCAAGAGCAAGTATGGAGCGAAGAAGCTCTACCACCCTATCTTTGGCGATGCTGGCGTGGAGAAATACGAAGATCTGATTCTGCGCACTCACCACAGCAACTCGTGGTTGCACTGGGACGAGTCGAACAGACAGCGAGCACAATACACTCGCGACCTGTGGGCAAGATCGGTGCAGGAGCGTCTTGGTGCTCCTCATAGCAAGGGACAGATGGTGCATGTGTTTCTCAATGGTCTCTATTGGGGAATGTACACGCTCACCGAGCGCATCACAGCCGAGCATTGCGCATTGCACTATGGAGGCAAAGAGAAGAACTATGACGTGATAAAGGTGGATGAGTTGGCAGGCGAGAAAGTGATTGCAGATGAAGGCACGCTTGAAGCATGGAATGAGATGTGCAGACTGATTGGAGCAGTGTCAAGCTACAGCAATACAGCATACTACGCCTTGCAGGGACTTGATAGATACGGCAATAAGGACGAATCTCGCACGCCTTTGCTCGACATGGACAACTTCATCGACTACATGATTATCAATTTCTACACAGGCAACAGCGACTGGGATCACCACAACTGGTTTGCTTTCCGTGACCGCGAAAGCACAGAGCAAGGATTCCGTTTTATATGCTGGGACACAGAACTGATATTTGGCAGCGAGAATGATAACATCACAGACAAGGAGAACAGCGGCAAGCCTACCTACTTCCTTAGATGCTTGATGCGCAATAAGAAGTTCAAGGACCGCTTCAACCATCGTGCGCATGTGCTTCTCACCAACGATGGCATTCTCACGCCAGATAAGGCGGTGGAGGTGTGGGACAGCCTTTACCACATTGTGGATAAAGCTGTGTATGACGAATCTGCACGCTGGGGAACGTACAGAAGAGATGTGCAGCCATACATGTCTAAAGGACATAGGTATCGTGTGGGCACATACTATATGAACGAGCGCAATCGCCTGCTTACCAAGTATTTCCCTAAGCGAACTGATATTGTAATCAATCAATTGAAAAGCTTAGGATGGTATTCTGCTGCAGATGGCATTGATGATGTGGAAAGCGATTGGATAGCAAAGGAGGACTGCATCTACGACCTCTCTGGCAGAGAATGCGGAAGACTTTTGCCTAATGGTAAACTGCCAGCAAGCCTTCGCAATGGCATATACATTGTGAATGGTTTGAAAATCATTAAGAAGGAGTAGCTTGTTCTACAACAATAGCTAAAACGATAATGATTTGCGAATGGAGAATTGTACTTCTTTTGAGGAAATCTTAAGTGCTGAAGGCAAGCTGGTGTACACCAACACAGGAACAAGCATGATGCCATTGCTGCGCCAGCATCGCGACCTGCTGATCATCGCTCCGCCTCCTGCAGGTCGGTTGCGACTGTGGGACGTGCCGCTGTACAAGCGCGATAATGGACAGTATGTGATGCACCGGGTGCTGTGGGTGAGGAAGAATGACTACATCATGTGCGGAGATAATCGATGGATGCCAGAGGCAGGCATTGCTGACCGCCACATTGTGGGCGTGCTCGAAGCTGTTAACCGTGACGGCAAGGTGATGCCCATACGTGATGGAGGGGAATACGGCAATGTGCCTCTTCTTTATCGTGTGTATGTCTTTCTCTGGTGCGTGTTTTTCCCAGTAAGAGCAATGATTCTATACCTTAATTATAAACTCAATCGCATTCGCAATTAGTATGGCAAGCGGGACTTATCTATTAGGTGGTGTGGCAATTCGCATCGAGTCAATCTTCGACGAGGTGCAGCATCTGTGCATAGATTATCGCACAGATGCTGCGCCCGAAGTGACAGTAAGCACCACCTATGCAGATATAGAAGAAGAAGGAAGGCTGAGTGATGAGGAACGCAAGTTGGAAGGTCTTCCTGAATACCATTTCGAGCCGCCATATCTGGAGACATTAGCTGTGTATAGGCAGATTGCCACAGCTATTCTCAGTCGTGGCATACTGCTTATGCATGGTTCGGTGATTGCTGTGGATGGCGAAGGCTACATGTTCACAGCATTGAGCGGAACAGGCAAGAGCACCCATGTGCGTTTGTGGCGAGAGCTCTTCGGAGAGCGTGCCGTGATGGTGAACGACGACAAGCCCTTGGTGCGTGTGTCAGAGAATGCGCATCCATTAGTGTATGGCACACCATGGGATGGCAAGCATCACCTCAGCACCAACATTGCTGTGCCGCTGCGCGCCATCGTGCTGCTGGAGCGCGGCATAGATAATGAGATACATCCTATCTCTGCAGAGGAAGCCTTTCCTATTCTTCTGCAGCAATCTTTCCATCCAGAAGCCCCTATGCTCACCATTCAAGCACTGCAACTGCTGTCTCTGCTGTCAGAGCAAGTTGGATTGTATCGCTTGCAATGCAATATGAATCCCGATGCAGCGCGTGTGGCATACGAGGGAATGGCTTGAATACAAATCTGACTATTCAAGCACTTCGTTTTCTTTCAGATACTCCACCACCTCATCCACATATTTGCCAACAATGTCTCTGTCAGCATCATAGATGTCGAGCATCTTATCCACAATCTCGTCTTTGCTGATGTCCTCAGTCATCTGAGACACGATATCGTACCCCACCTCATTGAGTTGCAGCATGCCACTAAATTGCTTGGCACTATCGCCCACAGCCACACCCATGTAGGTTTTGCCAACAGGCTGGAACACAAATTGATATTTCAGTTTCATACTCTTTTATGTATTTGCAAAGTACATGTTTCAATGTGCAAATATACATATTTATATAATAACCACAAAGATATTCTGCCACTTTTTGCAAGGGAGAAACGTCCCCTATTGCAAAAAAAGAATGCCGGAAACTTATTTTTCCACTCAATGTTATTTTTTTTCTTCGTTTTCTTTTGATATTATACTTACTTTATTTATTTTTGCAATGAATTTCCAAACTTAAGCAATTCTCAATTATGGCACTGAAGACATACATAGCAAATCCGCTCTACGATTCGGTGTTCAAGTTCCTGCTTGAAGACCCAAAGGTGACTTGCACCCTTCTGTCCGCTCTGCTGAAGAAAAGAGTGGTTGAAGTGAGCGTGCGCCCTCATGAGTACAGCAATGTGAAGCAGTACAAGGTTACTGTATTCAGGATAGACTTTGCCGCCACAGTGCAAGAGGATGACGGCACAAAGCATCTTGTTCTCATTGAGCTGCAGAAGACATGGAAGCCAACGGAAACCCTGCGATACCGCAAGTACCTCGGCAAGCAGTACCTTGGATTGACTGGCAGAGGCACGATTCCTGCCGATGACGAAGTGAAGGATGGCGAAGAGTATTACCCTATCGTGTCTATCTACATACT
>JAZRYI010000125.1:0-42110 GCA_045600665.1 Bacteroidaceae bacterium | reverse complement strand
ACTCACGTTAGTTAGAGAAAAACGCCAATCTTACCTGTTGGTTCGATGTTAGGTCTGTGTTAGGTCTATGTTAGGTGTTTGACGTTTTTGGGGAAATTTATAGAAAATGGGGATAGTTGTTGATTTGTGGGATGCTTGTTGGCATTCTTTCTTGTGCTCTATACCCAATGGTTTTTCTATGATGATGCGAAATTATTTGCAGAGACGGCAGTCGGCACATTTGTCAAGTTCGCCACGGAAACGCTTCTCCACTTTCACGTAGAGTTTGTCGCGGAGCGGCTGGAGCTGGATTTGGTCGATGACCTGACCCATGAATGCGTTCTTGAGGAGCATGCGGGCTTCGTCCTCTGCTATGCCGCGCTGACGCATGTAGAAGAGGGCAGATTCGTCCATCACGCCGACAGTGGAGCCATGGGCGCACTTAACGTCGTCGGCATAAATCTCAAGCATAGGCTGAGTGAACATGCGGGCATCGGATGAGGCGCAGAGATTGGCATTGGTCTCTTGCGAAGCGGTTTTTTGCGCTTCCTTCTCTACGAGTATCTTGCCAGCGAAAGCACCTACGGCATTGTCGTCAACCACATATTTGTAGAGCTCGTTCGACTGGCAGTTCGGAACCTTGTGGTCGATGAGAGTGTTGTTGTCCACACGCTGATTCTTGTCGGCAATGACGCAGCCGTTGAGGGTGACCTCTGAGTTCTCGCCTTGCATGTACACGTCGCAGAGGTTGCGTGTCTGTCCATTGAAGAGAGTGATGCTGTTGTGCTTGACAGAGCAGTCGCGGCCCTCCTGGATATACACGTTGCTGAATCGCTTGCAGAGAGTGTGAGTCTCCTCCACCTCGTAAATATCGAGGCGAGAGTTGTCCTTGCACACGACCTCAATCACCTGAGTGGTGAGGAAGCGCTGGAAATCCTCCACGTGGTCGTTGAGAATGATGGTTGCCTCAGCACCTTGCTCAAGGATGATGAGCACTCGTCGATTCATCATCGTGTCCTGCTTGCCGCGAAGGGTGTAATCCACTTGAATTGGTTCGTCAGGTCTGTCGTTCTTTGGAACGTAGATGAGAAGGCACTCGTGAACAAGAGTGGTGTTAAGCGCAGTGATGCTGTCGGTTGGGTCAGCCACCTTACCATAATAAGGAGTGACATCTATCGGTGCATCTGCCAAGCGGAAAATGTATTTCGAAGGCTGCAGCTCTAAGGCGTTGAGAGAGATGCCATAGTTGGGCGCAAAAGCAGCATCAACATCTGTGTATTTGTAGCGCTCCACTTTCTTTGATGGGAAGCCCTGTGATTGAAACACACTAAATGCCTTGTCACGAATAGCGTTCATGACTGCACAGCTCTTCTGCTTGATCAGTGCTCCAGCCTCATTATACAGTTCTATGTATTGCTGTTCTGATTTCATGCCAATTCAGCTTTAATCCAATCGAAACCGTTATCTTCAATCTTCTGTGCCAAATCAGGACCGCCAGTCTTCACAATCTTGCCATCGATGAGCACGTGCACGATGTCTGGCTTGATGTAGTCGAGAAGGCGCTGATAGTGAGTGATGACTATGGCACTTGTCTCTGCAGTTCTAAGAGTGTTGAATCCCTGAGCCACGATGCGGAGAGCATCTACGTCGAGACCAGAGTCTGTCTCGTCGAGAATGCAGAATGTAGGCTCAAGCATTGCCATCTGGAAAATCTCGTTGCGCTTCTTCTCGCCGCCAGAGAAACCTTCGTTCACGGAACGATTCATAAGCTTCTGATCTATCTCTACGAGCTTGCGCTTCTCACGCATCACCTTCAAGAAGTCAGTGCTCTTCAATGGCTCTTTGCCTTGTGCCTCGCGACGTGCATTGACTGCAGCGCGCATGAAGTTGGTCATGCTAACGCCAGGAATCTCGATTGGCTGCTGAAACGACATGAAGATGCCAGCATTGGCACGTTCCTCAGTCTTCATGGCAAGAAGGTCCTTGCCATTGAAGGTGATTGAGCCTTCAGTCACCTCGTATGCAGGGTGACCAACAATGACATTGCTCAATGTTGACTTGCCTGCGCCGTTTGTGCCCATAAGTGCGTGAATCTCACCATCATTGATAGTGAGGTTTACGCCCTTCAATATCTCTTTGCCACCAACTGTGGCATGTAAATTCTTTATTTCTAACATTTTATTTAATTCATAATTCATAATTCATAATTCATAATTCATAATTGCCATGCGGAGTCTTCTGCTAATCATAATTGTACGACTGCGTTAGCCCCAATTATGAATTATGAATTATGAATTATGAATTGATATTATCCTACTGTTCCTTCAAGTGATACTGATAATAACTTCTGCGCCTCAACAGCAAATTCCATTGGAAGCTTGTTGATGACCTCCTTGGCATAGCCGTTGACAATCAAGCCCACAGCCTCTTCGGTGGAGATGCCGCGCTGGTTGCAGTAGAGAAGCTGGTCTTCGCTGATCTTGGAAGTGGTTGCTTCGTGTTCCACGGTAGCGGTGTTGTTGTGGATGTCCATGTATGGAAAGGTGTGAGCACCGCACTCGCTGCCAAGCAGGAGAGAGTCGCACGAAGAATAATTGCGTGCACCGTCTGCATTCTTGTTGACGCGCACCAAGCCGCGATAAGAGTTCTGCGACTTGCCTGCACTGATACCCTTCGAGATGATAGTTGACTTGGTATTCTTGCCAATGTGTATCATCTTTGTGCCAGTGTCAGCCTCTTGATGGTTGTTGGTGACAGCCACTGAGTAGAACTCTGCCTGTGAGTTGTCGCCGCTGAGCACGCACGAAGGGTACTTCCACGTGATGGCAGAACCTGTCTCAACCTGAGTCCAAGACAGTTTGCTGTTCACGCCGCGCAGATGACCGCGCTTTGTCACAAGGTTGAGCACGCCACCTCTGCCTTCTGCATCGCCCGGATACCAGTTCTGCACTGTCGAGTACTTCACCTCAGCATTGTCCATAATGACAATCTCCACGATGGCTGCATGAAGCTGGTTCTCGTCGCGCATAGGCGCTGTGCATCCCTCAAGGTAAGAGACGTACGAGCCTTCGTCGCACACGATGAGGGTGCGCTCGAACTGACCTGTATTTCTTGCATTGATGCGGAAATATGTGCTGAGCTCCATTGGGCAACGTGTGTTTTTGGGAATATACACGAACGATCCATCGGAGAATACAGCGCTGTTGAGGGCAGCGAAGTAATTGTCCTTTGGAGGCACTACGCTGCCAAGGTACTGCTTCACCAACTCTGGGTATTCCTTCACAGCTTCGCTGATGGAGCAGAATATTATGCCCTTCTCGGAGAGCTTCTCCTTGAAGGTGGTCTTCACGCTGACGGAGTCCATGACGGCATCCACGGCGGTGCCGCTCAGAGCAAGACGCTCCTCAAGCGGAATGCCGAGCTTGTCGAATGTCTTCATCAACTCAGGGTCAATGTCATCTACGCTCTTAGGGCCATCTTTCTTGCCTGCCGTTGGGTCGGCATAGTAAGAGATTGCCTGATAGTCAATCTCTGGCAAATGCAGATGTCCCCACTTAGGCTCTGTCTGGGTGAGCCAGTAGCGATAGGCATCAAGACGGAACTGGAGCAGCCATTCTGGCTCTCCCTTCTTCGCCGAGATGAGACGTATCACATCTTCGTTGAGACCTTTATCTATTATTTCAGTTTGTACGTCGGTGGTGAAGCCAAATTCATATTTCTTCTCCGCCACATTCTTTACAAACTCATTTGATTCACTCATACAATTCTATTTTAAAGGATTGACTGAATCTATTGCCTTATCTACCGCTTTGTCCACGACAGGCTTGAGGCCATGCTTTGGCTCCATGCCCATGTCTTCCTCAGTGGCATCAGTCACGATGAGAGCATCAGGAATGAAAATCTGCGAAGCGTGCTTCACCGTGTAGAACAGTTCAGGACGCTCATCAAGCTTCTCAACCTTGAATCCCGCATTGCTTTCAGCAAAGTCCATGAGGTTGAACGCAATGCTCATCACTATGCCGTAGCAGATGGCGCCGATGCCTGCACCTGCCAAGCGATTGAGAAATCCAAGCTTGATCTTCTGGAACAGATTGGTAAGCAATGATGCAAGCCAGCCAAGCGCGATTGGCGCAACGATAGCGATTAGGACAAAGGCTACGGTGTGGCCAAGGCTCTCAGATGTGCCTGTCTTGTCGGCAAGCATATCGCCAAACTGCTCATAGAGAACTGTTGCAAGCACAAGACCCACAATTGTTCCCGTAAAATTAGCTATCTGTTTAAATGCTCCTTGGTAGAAGCCGATTACGGCTCCTACCAAGAGTACAATGTATATTAGTATTTCCATTACAACTTAGTCTTCACCTCGATCTCAGTATAAGTCTCGAGCACATCGCCTTCGCGGATGTCGTTGAAGTTCACAATTGAGATACCGCACTCGAAGTCGCGGCCAACCTCCTTCACGTCGTCCTTGAAACGCTTGAGGGCAAGGATTTCGCCAGAATGAACTACGATGCCATCGCGGATGACACGAATCTTGTCGCTGCGGTGAACCTTTCCTTCTGTGACCCAGCATCCAGCCACTGTGCCGACCTTGGTGATCTTATATACCTGGCGCACATCAACCTGACCTGTAATCTCCTCCTTGACAGTAGGAGCAAGCATGCCTTCCATGGCATCCTTCACCTCCTCAATAGCGTCGTAGATGATTGAGTAGAGACGGATATCGACTCCATACTGCTCTGCCAGACGGCGTGCACCTGCTGATGGACGTACCTGGAAGCCTATGATGATCACGTTCTTAGAAGCGTGAGCAAGCTCAATGTCGTTCTCTGTAATCTGACCTACAGCCTTGTGGATGACATTCACCTGAATCTTCTCTGTAGAGAGCTTGATGAACTCGGCAGAGAGTGCCTCGATAGAACCATCCACGTCGCCCTTGACAATGAGGTTGAGCTCCTGGAAGTCGCCCAACGCAATACGGCGTCCAATCTCGTCGAGAGTAAGGATGCGCATTGTGCGAAGGCTCTGCTCACGCTTCAGCTGTTCGCGCTTGTTGCAGATTTCGCGTGCCTCCTGCTCTGAGTCCATGATGTGGAATGAGTCGCCTGCTGTAGGAGCTCCGTCGAGACCAAGCACTACTGCTGGTTCGGCAGGGAGAGCCTGCTGGATGCGCTGTCCACGCTCGTTGAACATAGCCTTGATCTTGCCATAGTGTGTGCCTGCAAGCATGATGTCGCCCTGGCGGAGAGTACCATTGCTGACAAGCACTGTTGCCACATAGCCACGTCCCTTGTCGAGGGTTGACTCGATGATAGAACCTGTTGCCTTGCGGTCTGGGTTAGCCTTGAGCTCAAGCATTTCAGCTTCGAGCAGCACCTTCTCCATCAGTTCCTCAACGCCAATGCCTTGCTTAGCACTGATTTCCTGGCACTGATACTTGCCACCCCAATCCTCAACGAGGATGTTCATGGCAGAGAGCTGTTCACGAATCTTGTCAGGGTTTGCGCCTGGCTTATCAATCTTGTTGATTGCGAACACCATAGGTACATTTGCTGCCTGAGCATGTGCGATAGCCTCCTTTGTCTGAGGCATGATTGCGTCGTCGGCAGCCACGATGATGATAGCGATGTCGGTAACTTGAGCACCACGGGCACGCATGGCTGTGAACGCCTCGTGACCAGGAGTGTCGAGGAATGTGATCTTTCTGCCATCAGGCATCTTCACGTTGTATGCACCAATGTGCTGAGTGATGCCACCAGCCTCGCCAGCGATGACATTAGTCTTGCGGATGTAGTCGAGGAGAGATGTCTTACCGTGGTCAACGTGTCCCATCACAGTGATGATAGGAGCGCGCTCCTGAAGATCCTCTACAGAGTCCTCTTCCTCTACGATGGCGTTGCTTACTTCCTCGCTCACGTAGCTTGTTGTGAATCCGAACTCCTCAGCCACGATATTGATTGTCTCAGCATCGAGACGCTGGTTGATGCTCACCATCATGCCGATGGTCATGCATGTGCCGATGACCTTAGTGACAGGCACATCCATCATTGTGGCGAGGTCGCTTACAGTCACGAACTCAGTGAGCTTGAGCACCTTGTTCTCTGCATTCTCAAGTTCTTCCTCCTCCGACATGCGCTCACGCACAGCGTTGCGCTTGTCCTTGCGGTACTTCACGCCCTTCTTTTCCTGCTTGGTGGTGAGACGAGCAAGAGTCTCCTTTACCTGCTTTGCTACTTCCTCATCGCTGAGTTCCTGTGGCACTACAGGCTTGTTCTTCTTGTTCTTCTTCTTGCCCTGACCTTGCTGCTGAGCCTGCTGCTGATTCTGCTGATTCTTCTGCTTTTGCTGGTTCTGCTGATTCTGGTTGCCACCATTGCCGCCGTTGCTCTTTTTCTTGCCCTGGCCCTGCTGAGCATTGCCATTGTTCTGCTTTGCAGCAGCCTCAATGTCAACCTTGTTGCTGTTGATGCGGTTGCGCTTCTTTTTCTTGTCGCCATTCTGGCCAGTAGCATTTGAGCCATTGCCATTCTGACCATTGCCGCCCTGCTTGTTTTGCGATGCCTGTGCCTGAGCCTTCTGCTTCTGCTCCTTGCGGCGCTCAGCCTTGCTCTTGCGGTCAGGACGAGTCTTGGAATTGAGGCTTGACAAATCGATGAAGCCTACCTGCTTGAACTGCACGCCAGCCTCAGCTGGGGCAGCAAGACGATAAACACCGTTCTCATCCACCTCAAGTCTGTCGGCAGGAGTCTGCTTGCCTGACTTCTTTGCATCATCAGGTGCTTGTGTTGTTTCTTTCACGTTTGTTTCTTCATTGGCAGCAGACTTTTCAGCCGCTGTGTTATTATTATTTTCTACAGGTTCTGCCTTTGGAGCCTCCTTCTGTTCAGGCACTGGCGCTGGCTCAGCTTTTGGCTCTTCATGCATAGGCTTTGGCTCTGGCTTTGGTTCAGGCTTTGGCTCAACCTTGACCTCTGCCTTTGGTGCTTCTGCAGGCTTGCTGCTCATATCGTTGATGTTGCCAACAATCTTGAATGTCTGCTTCTTGGCAGCTTCCTGACGCTCTTTCTCTTGCTGCTTCTGCTGCTGCTTGCGTTCCTTCTTCTCCTGCAGTTCCTTTTCCTTCTGCTTTTGGATGTCGAGCTTGGTCACAGCGTTCTGCTTCTTGTCCTCGCCAAACTCCTTCAGCAGCAGTTCGTACTGTTCGTCCGTGATTTTTGCGTTAGGGGTGGCATCTTGCAGTGCCAAGCCCTTTCTTTGCAGGAAATTGCCCACGGTGCTAATTCCCACATTGAGTTCTTTTAATGCTTTATTTAGTCTTACTGCCATATAATCTTATTTACCATTTTCAATTTACAATTTACTATTTTATCTCATCAATTCATTGTGTCCAACTTCCCATACGGAACTGAGACATATCCATATTTACTATTTTTAAATATTAGCGAGCCTCACTCTGACCTAATGAATTCTTCAATAAAGAAATTGTAAATAGTAAATAGCCTAATAGTAAATCATACTATTCTTCAAATTCTGCGCTGAGAATGCGGAGCACATCGTCAACAGTGTCCTCTTCGAGGTCTGCCTTCTCAACGAGCATAGCGCGTGGAGCTGAGAGAACGCTCTTGGCTGTCTCAAGACCGATGCCCTTGATTGCGTCGATGATCCACTCGTCAATCTCATCCTTGAACTCGTCGAGGTAGATATCCTCGTCAGCCTCTTCCTCGCCGTTGTGCTCGCGGAATACATCGATTGTATAGCCAGTGAGCATACTTGCCAGCTTGATGTTGTGGCCGTTCTTGCCGATAGCAAGGCTGACCTGATCTGGCTGCAGATATACTTCAGCCTTCTTCTCTTCCTCGTTCAGCGTGATGGAAGATACAGATGCTGGGCTCAATGCGCGCTGGATGAAGAGCTTGGCATTGCTTGTATAGTTGATTACGTCGATGTTCTCGTTGTGAAGCTCGCGAACGATGCCATGAATACGGCTACCCTTGACGCCCACGCACGCACCTACTGGGTCGATGCGGTCGTTGTAGCTCTCCACTGCAATCTTTGCTCTCTCGCCAGGGATGCGAGCAATCTTATGCACTGTGATGAGGCCATCGTTGATTTCTGGCACTTCCTGCTCCAAAAGACGGAGAAGGAACTCAGGAGCTGTGCGGCTGAGGATGATCTTTGGGTTGTTGTTGAGGTTGTCCACGCGAAGCACTACTGCGCGAGCGTTCTCGCCCTTGCGGAAGAAGTCGCCAGGAATCTGCTCGTTCTTTGGGAGGAGAAGCTCATTGTTCTCTTCGTCCATGAGGAGCATCTCGCGCTTCCACACCTGATACACTTCTGCGCTGACAATTGTGCCAACCTTATCTACATACTTGTTGTAGAGGTTGTCGTGCTCAAGGTCGAGGATCTTGCTTGCCATTGTCTGGCGCAATGTGAGGATGGCACGGCGACCGAAGTCTGCGAAGTTGATCTTCTCACTCACTTCCTCGCCAATCTCGAAGTCGTCGCCAATCTTCTGAGCGTCAGTCAAGCTAATCTCTGCATTATCATTCTTCACCTCACCATCAGCCACAACCACGCGATTGCGGTAGATCTCGAAGTCGCCCTTGTCTGGGTTCACAATCACATCGAAGTTCTCGTCTGAGCCGAATGTCTTCTGAAGCACGCTGCGGAAGCTGTCTTCAAGCACGCTCACCAGAGTGGTTCTGTCGATGTTCTTTGTCTCCTTGAAGTCTCTGAAAGTTTCAATCAAGTTGACTTGTTCTAAATTTTTCTTTGCCATTATATATGTAGTTTTATTATTATTGTCGTCTCATGTGCGGTCGCTCACACACTCTGAAGCGGTGTGGTCCACATCGCTTGAGTGGTGTGGTGCACATCGCCGTGGTGGTGTGGTGCACACCACTTTTCACCTACTTGAAGTCGATAATGTTCTTCACCCACTTCACCTCATCATAGGTGAAGGCATGATCAACATCAACAATCACAGGGCGCTTCTTTCCCTCGAGCTTTTGCTTTTCCTGAACGGTCACCACAAAGCTGTTTTCGTCAGCATCCTTGAGGTATCCCTCCATCTTCTTGCCATCGGCGGTGAGGAGTTCAACGTCATAGCCCACAGAATTGATATATTGCTGCAGCACCTTGAATGGCTGACCAATTCCAGCCGAGCCTACCTCCAACTCGAAGTCCTCGACTTCGCGGTCGAAATGCTCCTCAATGAATTTGCTCAATTCGCAGCAGTCCTCAATCCATACACCGTCCTTGTGGTCAATCTCCACGGTGATCTTGTTTTGGTTATCAACAGTGGCGTCAACAAGGAAATACTCCTTGCCTGTGAGCCATTCATTAACCAAATCTTTCACTTTGTTTTTGTCAATCATGAAAATTACGAATTACGTACTATATTTATCCGAAAATGCAATAAAAAGAGGGAACTTTGCAGTCCCCTCATTTTCTTTTCTGCTGCAAAATTACTGCTATTTATTGTAACAAACAAATTTTCAGCCATATTTTTCACATATTTATATAAAAACAGTGCCTGCTGCAGTTGCCAACTTCTTCCGAGGAAAGACATTTGTGACAGAAAAGGATTGCTTGTTAATGAAAAATGGGTGTTTTTTGCCGATTTGTGGTGTATAATATATATGTAATAAAATATAATGCGTATCTTTGCAAACAAATGTTGTCTTGAACAATGTGTGTGTCAAGACATGGATTCTTTTTTACAGCTTATATTAATAATCAATAATGCGAGAACTTGACAATCAGATTCTGGGATTACTCAACTCGATGACACCAATAACGCTGGAGCAGATGTCGGACATACGACTGATGAACAGGCTCGACACGAAGTACGTGGCATCGAAAGAGCAGCTTGTGCAGCTGCTGGGGTTGGTGCAGGAGAAATATTATGTGCAGGAAACTCTCGACAATCGCATCATACCATACCTCACCACATATTACGACACGGACGACCATGCCATGTACACCATGCACCACAATCGCCGTGCCAAGCGCATGAAGGTGAGGGTGCGCACTTATGTGCAGAGCAACGACACGTTTCTGGAAGTAAAGAACAAAAACAATCATGGGCGTACGAAGAAGAAGCGCATAGCCGTACCGTCGCAAGACGATTTCAGAAACACTGAAGGTGCTCGCGAGCTTGTGCAGAAGAAAACTCGCCTCAACCTCGACAACCTGAATGCAGTTGTGCGCAACCAGTTCCATCGCGTCACGCTCGTGAACAAAGGCAAGACGGAACGCCTGACCATCGACTTCAATATCTCGTTTCACAATTTTGAGACATCCAACGATCATGGCACCGACCAGCTGGTCATCATAGAGCTGAAGCGCGACGGCAACGTATATTCGCCTGTGTGCAACCTTCTGCGCGACATCCACGTGCATCCCACAGGGTTCTCAAAATGTTGCATAGGCATGGCTCTCACCGATCCATCGCTGAAGCAAAACAACTTCAAGCCAAAGCTGCGCAAGCTGGAGAAGATCAATGGCAGGCCTTTCATTGACCATGTGATTTAGCTCTATAGGGGCTATAGGAGCTATAGGGACTATAGTTGCTATAGGAACTATAGGTTCCACTGAAAAAGATAATAATAACTAAAAAATACAAAACAAACAATGTTCGAAACAATCCTTTCTCCTGCATCAGTCGATATCTTCGACCTCCTCATGCGACTCGTCATCAACATGGCGTTCATCATCGTGATCTCGCGCTATTTCTATTTTCCTAAGGCTCGCCGTCGCGACTTCTTCTTCACGTTCATTCTCGTAGGCTTCTGCATCTTTATGCTCATCAACTTGATGTGCGGCTTGAAGATGAAGACTGGCATCGGTATGGGACTCTTCGCCATATTCTGCATCATGCGCTATCGCACAGAGTCTGTGCCAATTCGCGAGATGACATATCTGTTCCTCATCATCTGCCTCGCTGCCATCAACGGCATGTGCTGGGACTCAAAGATCAAGACCGTGGGCGACTTGCTCACTACTGGATTCGAGGTTCTCATCACAAATGTGCTCTTCGTCATAGCTGTTGGTCTTGCAGAGACACGCAAGCTGTTTGCTAAGAGCCTTTCATCCAAGTATGTGAAGTACGACAAGATAGACCTCATCAAGCCTGAGCGCCGCGAAGAGCTCATCGCCGACCTCAAGGAGCGCACAGGGCTCGACATCACAAACGTGGCTATCGGCTCTATCGACTTCCTCAAGGACATGGCTCTCATCAAGATATACTACAATTCTGATCAGGCAGAAGAGTCAATCAGCAAAATGCCAAAGTCTTATGAATAAGCTCATAGCATTCTTGCTCACCTTGCTTCCTCTAGTGTCGTTCGCTCAGTCAGACGATTTCGGACTCGATTTCTCTGCTGAAGCCGAGAAGAAACTGTGCCGAGGTGTTGACTTCACTCTTGAGGGCAATGTACGCACTCAGGACAATTCGTCTGACATAGAGCGCATGGGAATCGGCGGCTCGTTTGGATTCAAGTTGCTCAACACGAAGACATTCGACATTAAGCTCAATGCGGGCTGGGAGTACGTTTCCCAGAAGTCTCTCGCTGAGACAAAAGATCACTACGCAGAGGACACCTACAACACTCCCGCAGGTCCTGTGACTGAGACATACTACGATGGCTACAATATCACGCTCAGCAACTGGCGTCCGCGTCACAGAACAACCATAGGCTTGTCAGCCAACTATGCTCCAAACAAGCGCTGGAGTTTCTCGCTCAAAGAGGCAGTGCAATACAATCACTACGGCTGCACAACCAAGACGACAGAGCGTTACCGCCTTGAGGATGAAGACGACCCCGCATCGCTCCAGCGCATTGACGACAAGGTCAAGGATGTGCAAGCAAAGGACAAGTTCGTGCTTCGCTCTAAAGCAACAGTGAAGTACGACATCAAGCACTCTCCGTTTGCGCCTTTTGCTTCGCTCGACTATGGTTGCGGATTGAACTACACCGTTTCGAAGTGGAAATACACTCTTGGCACCAACTACAAGTTGTCAAAAACAAACAAGCTTACGTTCTTCTATCGCTATCAGACTGAGAACGATGATGATGAGCCAAACGGTCACACCATTGGTATTGGTTACAGTATAAAACTATAAGAAAACAATGAGAAAAATATTAGCATTATCTGTCATATCACTCATCAGCTCAGCAAGCTTTGCTGATGATTTCTCGCTCTATTACGATGCCGCAGAAGGCGGCGCAAGCAATAAGATAGAGTCGGTTGCCAACATGCAAAAGATCACTTTTGCTGATGGCAAGATTGTTGTCACTAAGAAGGATGGCAGCACAACAAGCACCCCAATATCAAGCGTAAAGCGCCTCTTCTTTTCCACAGCTGAGGCTGTGAGCATTGATGCGCCAAAGCAGGCAACAGACACTAAGGAGATTCATGACCTCACTGGTCGAAAGATCAGCGCAAAGTCCATCAGCACTTTGCCTAAAGGCATATACATTATCGACGGCAAGAAAGTTATTATAGAAAAATGAAAAAGATATTCACACTCATAGCGCTCTTTGCTACTTGCGCGCTTGTTGATGCGCAGAACATCTATTTGTGGAAAGGCGGCAACTTCACTCAGCAGCAAATCAGCGAAGGACTGGAAATCGACACCTCACTCGATTCTATCACGTTCACAGCACCTATTGTGGCTCCAACTGTCAGCATCCGCTACACTGATGGCGCTGCCGAGGTCAGTGTCTCGCCAAGCGTGTCTGGCGTCACATATTCTATTGATGGCGCCAACGTAACTATCACATCAGCAAACACTACAGATGAGATAACTTACACTGCGTCAGGCACATCAAGCAATGGTTCGCTCACCATCAATGGTCAGTACAAGCTCACTCTCGCACTCGCAGGCCTCAACCTCACTTCAAAATCGGGTGCAGCCATTGACATCCAGTGCGGCAAGCGAATAGCGCTCGTGCTTCAGGATGGTACGGAGAACACACTCGCTGATGCTGCTTCGGGTGCGCAGAAGTCAAGCCTTTACTGCAAAGGTCACCTTGAAATAGAGGGTGCTGGCACGCTCAACGTGATTGGCAATAAGTCTCATGCCATAGCGACAAAGGAATACTTGCAGCTCAAGAAGTCAACAGGCATCATCAACATTGTCAGCTCTGCCAACGACGCTATCCATGCTGGTCAGTATTTCCAAATGAATGGCGGCACCATCAACATTGACAAGAACACCGCAAGTGATGGAATCCAGGCTGAGGTGACAAGCGATGCCACTGACGAGAAAAATGGCCAGATCATCATCAAGGGCGGCACGCTCAACATCACAGTTGCCAACGAAGACGCTAAGGCTATCAAGGCGGACAAGGACATCGCAATCAGCGGCGGAGCATTCACGCTCAATGCAAATGGCAATGGCTCGCGCGGTATCCAGACTGATGGCAATATGGCTATCGGCGCAGAGGACAATGCCACAACAATCCTCATCAATGCAACAGGCGGCAAGTGCACTTTGGCTGCCGACAAGGAGGATCCGCACAACTGCATGGGCATGAAGATTGATGGCAACCTCACTATCAATGGCGGTACGATTGATGTGTACAACACTGGCAAGAAATCAAAAGGCATTAAGGTGGCAGGCACTTACACGGTTAATGGCGGTAAAGTGAATGCTGCTGTGGATAATTAAAACATGAAGAATTTCGTTGCAATACTTCTTTCTCTTTTATTTCTCGTTTCATGCGCTTCTGTGCGAAACGAGGAATATGCGTATAATGGCATAGACATCTCCCATCATCAGGGGAATGTGAACTGGGACAAGGTTGTCGCAAACAAGAACATCAAGTTTGTGTATATCAAAGCAACAGAAGGTGCCACATTCCAGGATAACAAAAGGGCAGAATATGCAAAGGATGCTCACAGCAAGAAGCTGCTCGTCGGATTCTATCATTTCTATCGCTCCACTTCAACGGGTGAGGATCAATTCGACAACTTCGTCAATGCCACTAAAGGCTTGCCTTGCGACCTCATTCTCGTGCTCGACATAGAGATTGAGCCAAAAGCATCGGAAAGAGCGCAGTTTGAAGAGGGAATCCGCACTTTCATCAAGAAATGCAAGAAGCATTATGGCGTGTATCCAATCATATACACAATGCCTAACTTCGACAAGAAATATCTCCCGTTCTGCGCCAAGCGCAAGAAGTGGTATTGCGGCCGCATCAATGAGAATGCGATAATGAAGAAATGCCTAATATGGCAGATAGCCATAAAACCTGTGTCTGGCATCTCGGGCAATGTGGATTGGGACTATTGTCCTAAGCTGCGAAAGATAAAGAAATAATACTATTGTAGTTTATATGAAGAAACAACTAACTCTTACTGCATTAGCTCTCGTTATGAGTGCTAATGCTTTTTCTCAAAACGACTCTATCAGCTTGAACAGTGTAGTGGTGACTGGTACGCGTTCGGCAACAACAAGCAGGAATCTGCCAGTCACTGTCAGCGCGGTTGATCGTGGCACTCTCACAGCCAACGAGCGTGCCAATGTTCTTCCCACACTCACTGAGCGAGTGCCAGGACTCTTTGTCACCCAGCGCGGCATGATGGGATTCGGCGTTAGCGGCGGTGCTGCTGGCGGCATTGGCGTGCGCGGTCTGTCGGCTGGCGCAGGGCAGGTGCTTGTGCTCATCGACGGGCATCCTCAGTATCAAGGCGTGTTCGGACATAGTATCAGCGACTCCTATCAGACGATGATGGCAGAGAAAGTGGAAGTGGTACGTGGCCCTGCCTCAGTGCTGTATGGCAGCAATGCTATGGGCGGCGTTATCAACATTGTCACTCGCGGCATGAAAGAAGATGGGGCGAGTACTCACATTAACCTCGGCACGGGCTCTTATGGCACTGTGCAGACAGAAATCTGCAACCAGTTCAAGCAGGGACGCTTCTCTTCTACCGTTGCTGCGCAGTATGGCAGAAGCGACAATCATCGACCACGCATGGGATTCGAGCAGTATGGAGGCTATGTGAAACTTGGCTATGACCTAAGCAGTCATTGGAATGCCTTCCTCGATGCTGATGTTACGCATTTTGGTGCTTCATACCCTGGCACAGAATCCAAACCTATGTATGAAGCTGATCAGTGGATCACACGAGGTGTGGCAACGCTCGGTTTAGAGAATCATTACGGCAAAACCAATGGTCGCATAAGCGTGTATGACAATTTTGGCATACATAAGATAAATGATGGCTATGCCGAAGGCGCAACGCCGCAGAAGGAACTATTCCGTTCAAAAGATGCACTGGCTGGAATGAGCTGGTATCAGACGCTCAACCTCATCTCAGGCAACAGTATTACCCTCGGCATGGACTATCAGCACATCTATGGTAGAGCATATTACACAAGCCGTGAGACAGGTGAGATAGTGACTACGGGTCGCCGTGGCATGCAGAGTACCCACACTCATAGCAATGAGGTGGCTGGCTACGTGGATGTGCGTCAGGACATCACTCCTTGGCTTACCCTCGATGCAGGCATCCGCTATGATCACCACTCTGTGGCAGGCAATGAATGGATTCCTCAGGCGGGTGTAGCCGTGCGCCCTATTGACTCTGGCGCACTCAAGGCAACGGTCAGCAAGGGCTTTCGCAATCCTACAACAAAAGAACTATACCTCTACGGCACAGCAAACGAAGCGCTTCGTGCTGAACGCATGTGGAACTATGAGGTGGCATGGAATCATGCCATTAACGGCGGCATATTTTCCTATGGCGTTAACCTCTTTATGATGGAAGGTGACAACATGATAATGACAGTCCCTGTGAATGGCGCTCAGAAAAATATCAACACTGGCGAGTTTAAGAATCGCGGTGCAGAAATAGAAGTTTTATGGCGTATAAACCGTCATTGGCGCTTGAACGCTAACCAGACGTTCCTCCACATGGATACTCCTATTGAGGGAAATCCTAAGAACAAAATGTATATCGGCGGAGACATGCGCTACGGTAAATGGACAGCAACCGCAGGCTTGATGAATATAGGTGGTCTATACACTATTGCTTCAAGTGACGTCAAGCAGTCGTTCACCCTTCTCAATACTACTGTTGGCTATCAGCTTAGCCAAGCCCTCCGACTCTGGGCAAAGGGTGACAATCTCCTCTGCGAGAAATATGAATTCATCAGTGGCTACCCAATGCCTCGCGCCACATTCATGGGAGGAGTAAGCATTGCATTGTAATTGCCTGACCATAAGAATTGATGACAAGCAAACAAAAAAAGCATAGGCTCCGTACGAAGCCTATGCTTTTTATAATATATGCTTTAATACTTAATCAGCAATCAGGCACTTTCCACCCTTGTGCTTAGCGTCTTCCGCTTCGAGCTTCCTGCGTTGCTCTCGCACAAGTCGAGCACTGCGCCCCGCTGTCAGATTGCTGATACTTAATCAGCAATCAGGCAGCGTCCCGTCATATCGGCAGGCTGCTCAAGTCCCATGATGTGGAGGATTGATGGAGCAACGTCTGCGAGGACACCGTTCTCAACCTTAGCGTTCTTGTTCTCTGTAACGTAGATGAATGGAACTGGGTTGAGAGAGTGAGCTGTGTTCACTGAACCGTCTGGGTTCTGAGCATTGTCGGCATTGCCGTGGTCAGCGATGATGATTGTTTCGTAGCCAGTAGCCTTAGCAGCCTCAACAACCTCGTTCACGCACTGGTCGATAGTCTTTACAGCCTTCTCGATTGCCTCGTAGATGCCTGTGTGACCAACCATGTCAGGGTTTGCGAAGTTCACAACGATGAAGTCGTACTCGTTCTTCTTGATGTTCTCCACGAGCTTGTCCTTAACCTCAGGAGCTGACATCTCAGGCTGAAGGTCGTATGTAGCCACCTTTGGAGAGGCAATGAGAACACGCTCCTCGTTCTCGTATGGAGCCTCGCGACCGCCATTGAAGAAGAATGTTACGTGAGCATACTTCTCTGTCTCTGCAGTGTGGAGCTGCTTCAAGCCCTTTGAAGAGATGTACTCGCCGAGGGTGTTCATCACGTTCTCCTTAGGGAAGAGGATGTTCACGCCAGTGAATGAAGCATCGTATGGAGTCATGCAGTAGTACTGGAGACCTGGGATAGTCATCATGCCCTGCTCTGGCATGTCCTGCTGAGTGAGCACGATAGTCATTTCTTTAGCGCGGTCAGGACGGTAGTTGTAGAAGATAACTACGTCGCCTTCCTTGATTGTACCGTCAACAGTAGAGTTGTTGATTGGGAGCACGAACTCGTCAGTCACACCCTCGTCATAGCTTTCCTGCATTGCCTGAACCATGTCAGTTGCCTGCTTGCCTTCGCCCTTCACGAGAAGGTCGTAGCCAACCTTTACACGCTCCCAGCGCTTGTCGCGGTCCATAGCGTAGAAACGACCTACGATAGAAGCGATGGCACCGTTGCCAATCTCGTCGATGTGCTTCTGAAGGTCTTCGATGAAGCCTTTGCCCGACTTAGGGTCTGTGTCACGACCGTCCATGAAGCAGTGTACGTATGCATTTGAGATGCCATACTCCTTAGCGATGTCAACGAGCTTGAGGATGTGTGTGAAGCTTGAGTGAACGCCACCTGTTGATGTGAGGCCCATGAGGTGAACAGACTTGCCGTTCTCCTTAGCGTATGAGTAAGCAGCCTTGATGCCAGGATTCTCCATGATAGAGTTGTCAGCGCATGCGCGATTGATCTTCACAAGGTCCTGATAAACGATACGGCCAGCGCCAATATTGAGGTGACCTACCTCAGAGTTACCCATCTGACCATCAGGGAGACCAACGTTCTCGCCCGAAGCCTGAAGCTCTGAGTGAGGATAATTTTCATTCAAATAGTCCATGTAAGGAGTTGGTGTCTGGAAAATGACATCACCCTTAGTCTTATTACCGATTCCCCAACCATCGAGAATCATGAGAAGTGCTTTCTTTGCCATATTTATTTAGTTTATATTGAATTAATGATGCAAAGTTAATGAAAAATGTGTTTACTCTCCAAATTTATTCAAAGAATAATGCTTTTATAATATGAATATCCCCCTTGCTCGCTTGCAAGGGGGATATTCTAAATAAAAAACTTTTTGATATCTTTAATTTCTGTCTATGTTCTTGTTCCTTTCTTTTTTAGATTTTGAATCAGTTGAAATATATTAAAATAAAATGTTTTGTGAATCTTATTCGCGTACTGAAAGCATGCCATTAGAAACTTCTGTGATGTGATTAGCTTTCCAAGTGCCGGCGTAAATGCGACCGTCTGCTTTGTAGAGAGTGCCTTCACCTTCGTAAGCTCCATCCTTGAACTGACCAACGTAAACGTCTCCTGTGCTTGCTGTCAGCTTGCCAAATCCTGTTCTGCCATTTGCAACGAAGTTTCCTTCGTACTCTGCACCGTTTGCCCAAGTGAACTTGCCCTTGCCTTCGCGGTTGCCATTAACGAACTCTCCTTCATAAATGTTGCCTGTCTTTGCGTAGTATGCTACACCGTGGCCATGTTCCTTGCCGTTCTTGAATTCTCCTACGTAAGTGTCGCCATCTGCCCATGTATAAACGCCTTCGCCTTCAAACTTGCCATTCACGAAAAAGCCTTCATATTTGTCACCATTGTTGTAAATGTAAGTGCCATAACCTTCAAACTTGCCATTCTTCTTTTGACCAATGTACTTGCCTGCGTTGTCATTTGGATCCTGGGCCTGAGCTGCATAAACTGTTGATTCGAATGTTCCGAATGCTAAAACTGCGATGAGAGAGATGATAAACTTTTTCATAAATTTTGAGTTTTTAATTGTTAGAAATAAAATTATAAAAGTTTTTGTCTTTCGACACTGCAAAAGTACAACTCGTTTTCTTTAATCAAAAGAAAAATCGAGAAAAAAATCATAACTACCCCATTTTTACCTTTGTAATGACAATTATGTACCGTATATTGCAAACTCTATATTACAAAACAACGCTATTTGGATACATAACATCATTAAATTCATTATCAATATTTATATACAGAATACATTTTAGCATTAACAAAAGCGTAAGAATAGTTTAATAATATGAAAAAAGTTTTAGCCTGTCCCACTCTATGGTACACACCCCTTTGTATCTTTGCACTGTCAAATTAATAAAAATAGTAAATACTAACAAACAAAAATAGCAATATTATGGAAAAGAACTTCATCTTATCAACACAGAAGACAATGAAAAGTGAGAACAAATCATTCGCTCAACGATTGGCTGAAACAGAAACAATCATTGGCTTAGCAGATATTTTCTCGTCTGTAATGGGAGAAGTGATCACTCCAAACCAGACATTAGTCATCCTCAACGCCCTCACTGCATTCACGATGCTTTTCCTGCCCGTAGAGATGCCTTTCATAGCTCGTATATTCTGCCTTACCTGGTTTGCATTGAGCCTCTTGCACTGCAAAATAAAAGGATTAAAGTAAAAAAGAAAAAAAAGGGTAGCGAAGCGAATCACTACCCTTTTCTTATAAATTATTATTACATATATTATATGCCTACATTCTCTCAGGCATTTCGATGCCAAGCAAACCCATGCCAAGGCTAACGACCTTAGCCACTGCTTTTGCAAGTGAGAGGCGGAATATCTTGAGTTCTGTGTTTTCTTCGCCAAGAATTGTGAAGTCGTGATAGAACTGGTTGAATTCCTTTGTGAGTTCGTAGCAATAGTTGCAGATGCCAGAAGGGTTGTAATCTGTGCCGCATTGGCGCACAGCAGTGCCAAACTGATTCATCTTCTGGATAAGCTCAGTCTCCTTTGTTGAGATAGAGATGTTGGTTGGCAATTCTGCTGGAATCTCGATGCCCTGAGCCTGTGCCTTGCGAAGAATCGAAGCGATTCGAGCATATGTGTATTGGATGAATGGACCTGTGTTGCCGTTGAAGTCGATAGACTCCTCTGGGTTGAAGAGCATGTTCTTGCGAGCATCAACCTTGAGTATGAAGTACTTCAACGCTCCAAGACCAACTTTGCGAGCAACCTCACGAGCTTCCTCCTCAGGCATATCTGTCTGCTTGGCACGCTCCTTGCTTGCTTCGAAAGCATCACTGATCATTGCATCCATCAATTCGTCAGCATCAACTACAGTGCCCTCGCGGCTCTTCATCTTGCCGTTAGGAAGCTCTACCATTCCGTATGAGAAGTGTACGAGATCCTTGCCCCACTTGAAGCCGAGCTTGTCGAGGAGGATAGAGAGAACCTGGAAATGATAGTTCTGCTCATTGCCAACCACGTAGATCATCTTGTCGATTGGGAAATCCTGGAAACGGAGCTTTGCAGTACCAATGTCCTGAGTCATATATACAGATGTGCCATCGCTGCGAAGAAGGAGTTTCTCATCAAGACCTTCTGCATTGAGGTTCGCCCACACTGAGCCGTCCTCACGACGATAGAAGAAGCCTTTCTCAAGACCTTCCATCACCTTGTCCTTGCCTTCGAGATAGGTATTTGATTCGTAGTAGATCTTATCAAACGATACGCCCATCATCTTGTATGTCTCATCGAAGCCTGCATACACCCATTCGTTCATCTTCTGCCAGAGAGCGCGAACCTCAGGGTCGTTGTTCTCCCACTTCACGAGCATGTCGTGAGCCTCAACGATGAGTGGAGCTTCGTTCTTAGCCTTTGCCTCGGCAGCTTCTTCGTCCATGCCTTCAGCAATGAACTTAGCTCTGAGTTCCTTCACCTCTTCACGATAGTGTTTGTCGAATGCCACATAGTAGTCGCCGATGAGATGGTCACCCTTCTTGCCAGAAGACTCTGGAGTCTCGCCATTGCCGTACTTGAGCCAAGCAAGCATAGACTTGCAGATGTGGATGCCGCGGTCGTTGACTATGTTTGTCTTCACAACCTTATTACCGTTAGCCTCTACAATGCGTGCGAGTGCAGAACCGAGGAGGTTGTTGCGGACATGGCCGAGGTGGAGAGGCTTATTTGTGTTTGGAGAAGAATACTCAATCATCACGAGAGGACTGTTTTCAGTCACTGGCTGGAATCCAAACTTCTCTTCAGCGTTAATCTTGTTGAGAAGCGTGATCCAAGGAGCATCGCTGATGACGAGATTGAGGAATCCCTTTACCACATTGAACTTAGCAACTACGTCGCTGAGGTTCTCCTGCAGATAAGCGCCAATCTCTTCGCCTACCTGCTCTGGTTTCTTGCGAGCCACTTTTACGAATGGGAACACAACCACTGTGAGGTGACCCTCAAACTCAGCCTTTGTCTTCTGAAGCTGCACCTGACCAGCATCAGCTTCTACGTCGTACAGTGCCTTAACTGCTGCCTGCACGCCGCTTATGATTTTTTCTTCTATAGTCATTGTTTCTCGAAATTTTGTGCAAAGTTACGATTATGTGTGTGAAAAACAAAATTTATTTTGATATTTCCGAATAAGAGCTATTTCTTTTCGGTCAATCTGTTCGTTTGTAAAGCATTACTATGGATACCCGATAGGTATTTAGGGGAAATCCTCTTGCAAATAGGAAAAGTTCTTTGCAGGGGGATTTTTTTTTGTCATATCTTTGCAGCGTAAAACAAAAGACAACGGATTTATAAACATTAAAAACTTATACGATATGAAGAATTTTAGAACTATCCTCACTGCAGCAGCAATACTGTTTGGCGCAATGACAATGAGTGCACAGCGTATGAATTATGAGGCAATGCGCAGCAACGCTCGCTTCTTGACTGACCGTATGGCTTACGAGCTTGGCATCAGGTCAATGAGCATGATCGATGACTTGTATCGCATTAACTTCGATTATATTTATGGCGTGAATGAATATCTCGACGAAATCGCACTGGGGTATTACTATGATGATTATATGGAGATCTGCGCTCGACGCGATTATGCAATTCGTCGCTTGATTGGTGATTTGATGTGGGAGAGACTGATCAGATATGACTATTTCTATCGTCCTATCACTTTTGTGAATAGAAGATGGCATTTCAGTATTTATGACCACGATCACTATGGTATGCATCATTTCTTCTACAACCCACCTCGCCATTACAATCGCAGGTATGAGGGAGGCCACTACTTCCACGGTATGCGTCCACAAGGAGGCCATGTGATAAGCGGTCACGCAGGTGTGCCTAATCGTCATGGAGCTGACATGATGCATGGTCAGCCACAAGGTGGCATGCGTCCACAAGGCGGGATGAATGGTAATCGTCCTAATGGAAATATGAATGAGCGTCCACACGGTGGAATGGATGGCAATCGTCCTAATGGCAACATGAATGAGCGTCCAAATAGTGGAATGAATGGCAACCGTCCACAAGGTGGAGTCAGCAATGATCATCCACAGGGCGGTATGAATAACAATCGCCCACAGGGCAATTCTTACAGCCGTCCTCAGGGGGGTGTGAGCAACGATCGCCCGCAGAGCAATTTCAATGGCAACAGCCAGATGCGCAGCGAAAGTATGAACAGCCGTCACAGCGAGAGCGGTGCGCGTTCTTCAGCACGAAGCAACTTCAACAGCAATTCCTCATCTCGCAGCAACGTGAGCAGTCCGACACGCAGCAGCAGTTCGTCAAGCAATAGCGTTTCACGCAATGGCGCAACTCGCGGCGGCAATGACAATGGCAATGCATCACGTGGTGGTACACGCGGTGGACGCAGATAGATCGAATTACTCTCTTTCTACTATATAATGAATATTTGATTTTATTGGTTCTTGGGACTGTTTCTCGTGAGGAAAAGCAGTCCCTTTTTATGTATGTGGAAGTATTCTTGCTCACATTATTAATATATAAGCAAACCTGCCAATCCACATAGGAGTATCATGATGATAGGATGGACTTTATAGAGCCTTGTGCCTACAAAAGCAAAGAGGAATATGAATATGCTGAGGATGAAAACAAAAGGCGAATCAGTGGGGGAACCGAAATTCTCTTTCGACATAAGCATGATTGCTGCAGCAGCAAGAAGTCCAACTATAGCGGGACGAAGAGTGCTGAAAATATTCTGTACGAACTTGGCGTTATGATGCTTCATGAGGAACCTGCTGATGCTGATCATCAGAATGAAGGGAAGCCACATGATGCTGAGCGAGGCAAGTATGGCCCCTAACACAGCAGCCCAGCTTGGATAGCCAGCGTGCATAACGGCGGTGTAGCCTGTGTATGTGGCTGCGTTGATGCCTATAGGGCCAGGCGTGGACTGACTGATTGCCACAATGTCGGTGAACTCACTCACGGTGAGCCATTGATGCTTGTTCACCACCTCATCTTGAATAAGTGAAAGCATAGCATAGCCACCTCCGAAGTTGAAGATGCCTATCTTAGAGAACACTATGAAAAGCTCAAGAAAAATCATAATCTTATTTTACCCCATATAAATCCTCCTAACCCAGCTACGAGTATGCACCATATTGGTGACACTCCGAAAGCGGCGATGAGGAGGGCACAGACTATAGGAATCCAGCAGTTTTGCAATGTAATCTTCGCCGTCTTTGCCATCTTGAAGCAAGGAGCAAGGATGAGGGCAACAACACATGGACGAACGCCCATGAAGAATTTCTCCACATAGATGTTATCCTTGAATGCTTGGAAGAATACTGCTATCAGCAAAATGGCGATGATGGAAGGTATAGCAACTGCTAATGCTCCTACTATGCCTCCCTTTACCCCCTTGAGCTTATAGCCAATATGAGAAGCCATGTCGATGGCAAAGAGCCCCGGAGTGCTCTGTGCCACGACAAGGATATCCATGAAATCTTCTTTAGTCAGCCAATGCTTCTTATCTACAATCTCCTTCTCCATGACGGGTACCATTGCATAGCCACCGCCAAGAGTGAAACCTCCGATTTTGGCGAAGGTAAGAAACATGTCTGTATAAAGCCCCATTTATTTACTTTTGTCTGCTTTCAATCCACTTTCTTGCGTTCACAAATGCCTCATGCCAAGGAGTTACCTCGTCTGTCAATCGGCGGTTTTCTGGATAGTAGCCACACTGCCATGGGAACTGTGTGCGCTCTGGGTGAGGCATGATGGCGAGGTGACGGCCATCCTTGCTTGCGATAGCAGCTACGTCGTATGATGAACCGTTAGGGTTGGCTGGGTACTCTGAGTGGTTGTACTTAGCCACGATATTGTACTCGCCTTCAGGGAGTGGAAGGTTGAACTTGCCTTCTCCGTGAGCAACCCAGCAACCAATCTTCTCGCCAGAGAGTGAACCGAACATCACGCTGTTGTTCTGTGGAACAGCGAGAGTGACGAATGCAGACTCAAACTTGTGAGAATCGTTGTGGAGCATCTGAGCATAGCCCTTAGCGTCTGTGACAGAGTGGTTGTTGTTGAGGAGACCAAGCTCTACCATCAACTGGCAACCGTTGCAGACACCGAGTGAGAGTGTGTCCTCACGAGCATAGAATGCATCGAGAGCAGCCTTAGCCTTAGGGTTGAAGAGGAATGCGCCTGCCCATCCCTTTGCAGAGCCGAGTACGTCGGAGTTAGAGAAACCGCCGCAGAATGCGACTACATTCACCTCTTCCAAAGTCTCACGGCCAGTGATGAGGTCAGTCATTGTCACATCCTTCACATCGAAGCCAGCCATGTAGAATGACCATGCCATCTCGCGTTCAGAATTAGTACCCTTTTCGCGGATGATTGCAGCCACCGGACGCTTACCCTCTGGACGTGGAGTCTTCTTGAGAGGCTCACCCTTCAGCGTCCACTCTACTGGCACGTTCTTATAGTTCTCGTAGCGCTCTGCGGCCTTTCCGTTGAATGACTGACGGCGGTCGAGGAGATATGATGTCTTGTACCAAACATCGCGAAGTTCATCAATGTCGAACTCAAGCGTAACCTCACGATTAGCAAGTTCAGCGTTTGGAACCTGACCATTGCTCTGATTGCGAACGATAGTAATCTTGCGGTCATCAGTAGGCACACCAATCTTAGCATAGCCAACGCCAGCGTCCTCAAGAATCTTCTTCACGCGGCTTGCGTCTTCGTCGCTAACCTGAACCACAACGCCTGGGTTCTCTGCGAAGAGCACCTTCACAATGTCTGTGCCATTAATCTTGTTGAGGTTGAGGCTGAGACCGCCCTTAGTGTTTGCGAAGCACATCTCAAGGAGAGCTGTGATAAGACCACCAGCAGAAATGTCATGACCTGCAAGCACGAGACCTTCGTCAACAAGCTTCTGAATAGCCATGAACGCATCGCGGAAGTACTCTGCATTCTTAACTGTAGGCACATCGCTACCCACCTTGCCCTGGCTCTGAGCGAATGCCGAACCACCGAGCTGAAGCTGGTCGAATGAGAAGTCGATATGATAGAGGCGCGAAGCCTTAACGTTCTTCATCACTGGTGAAACAACCTTCTTCACGTCAGAAACCTCACCACCTGCGCTGACAATCACTGTGCCAGGAGCGATGATCTTCTTTCCATCAGGATATTTCTGAGTCATAGAGAGCGAGTCCTTGCCTGTTGGCACGTTGATCTGCAATTCGCAGCAGAAGTCCGACAAAGCCTTAACAGCCTTGTAGAGACGTGCGTCCTCACCCTCCTGAGCGCGACAAGGCCACATCCAGTTAGCAGAGAGGGAAATGCTGTCCATACCCTCAGCCATTGGAGCCCAAACGAGGTTTGTGAGCGACTCTGCAACAGCGAGTACTGAGCCAGCCTCTGGATCGGCAAGTGCTGCCTGAGGAGCATGACCGATAGAAGTAGCGATACCCTTAGTGCCTGTGTAGTCGAGAGCCACAGCGCCACAGTCAGAGAGTGGCAACTGGAGACGACCTTGACACTGCTGACGAGCAACACGACCAGTCACGCAGCGGTCAACCTTGTTTGTCAACCAGTCCTTGCAAGCCACTGCTTCAAGCTGAAGCACGTCCTTGAGATAGTTGTTGAGCTGAGTATTTAGAGTTGAGCTTGACGAAAGACCTGAGAGGTCGTAAGTAACAACATCGTACTTGCGCTCCACTGTCTTGTCCTCCATGATAGTCTTAGGAGAAGAACCGAACATCTGCTCCACAGCGAGGTCGAATGGACGAACGCCATCAGCCTGCTCGAATGCAAAGCGATGGTCGCCTGTTGTCTCACCTACAGTGTACATTGGCGCACGCTCGCGGTCTGCAATCTTCTGCACATATTCAATAGCAGCCTCATCGATGAGGAGACCCATACGCTCCTGGCTCTCGTTGGCAATGATCTCCTTAGCAGAAAGAGTCTTGTCGCCTACAGGAAGCTTGTCCATGTGGATAAGACCGCCACACTCTTCAACAAGCTCAGAGAGACAGTTCACGTGACCAGCCGAACCGTGGTCGTGAATACTTACGATTGGGTTCTGCTCTTCCTCGCCGAGAGCACGGATTACGTTATAAGCACGCTTCTGCATCTCTGGGTTAGCACGCTGCACAGCATTGAGCTCGATGCCCGATGCGTAGCGACCTGTCTCTACAGACGAAACTGAGCCGCCGCCAAGGCCGATGCGGTAGTTCTCACCACCCATCACTACCACTTTGTTGCCAGCCTGTGGCTCGCCCTTCAAGCAGTCACGCTGAATGCCGTAGCCCACACCACCGGCAAGCATGATAACCTTGTCGTAAGCATACTGCTCGTCGCGCTCCTGATGCTCGAATGTGAGCACCGAGCCGCAGATGAGTGGCTGACCGAACTTGTTGCCGAAGTCAGATGCACCGTTCGATGCCTTAACGAGAATCTGTTCTGGAGTCTGATAGAGCCACTGGCGCACAGGAAGAATATTCTCCCATTCCTGACAGTTAGAGTCAGAGCTCCACACTGGAGTGTTAGGAATAGCAGCTGTTGCGCTCACGCTTGCATCGTCCTTGCGAGGGTATGAAGTCATATAGACAGCAGTGCCGGCGATTGGCCATGAACCAACGCCACCGCCCATACGGTCACGAATCTCACCACCTGTACCTGTTGCAGCACCGTTGAAGGGCTCCACAGTAGTTGGGAAGTTGTGTGTCTCTGCCTTGAGCGAGATAACCGACTGCACCTTCTTCACCTGATAGAGGTCTGGCTGTGAGTGGTCGGCTGGAGCGAACTGCTCAATCTCTGGACCTGCTGAGAATGCCACATTGTCCTTGTATGCAGAAAGAATCTTGTTTGGATTCTCGTTTGTAGTCTTCTTAATCATCTGGAAGAGAGAAGATTCTTTCTCTTCGCCATCAATGATGAATGTGCCGCCGAAAATCTTGTGGCGGCAGTGCTCTGAATTAATCTGAGCGAAACCAAACACCTCAGAGTCAGTGAGCTTTCTGCCGAGCTGAGCTTCCACCTTGTGGAGATACTCAATTTCCTCTGGTGAGAGAGCGAGACCTTCCTGCTCGTTGTATTCATCAAGGTTCTCTATGTGAACGATTGGAGCAGGTTCGATGTTGACGGTAAAGATGTTCTGGTTCAACCCCTTGTACATGCGCTGGAGCATAGTGTCGTGCTCTGCGTTCTCATCGTCAACAGGGAAATACTCCTCGATGCGCTGTACGCCCTTCAGATTCATGTTCTGAGTGATTTCTACAGCGTTTGTACTCCAAGGAGTGATCATCTCACGGCGTGGACCTACAAAGAATCCACCGAGGTTAGACTCACTTTCCTCCTTTGCCTCTCCATAGAGCCAGCAAAGTTCATTTTTCTCTTCTGCCGAGAGCTCATGGTCAACGCTTGTTGCAATGATGCTCTGAGCTGGTGTTCTGAAAAAATAAATCATGTGATTGATTAAATATATTGTAACGTTACTATAATCTAAAATTTAAATATGTGGCAAAGTTACGAATTTTTCTCCTAACATCAATTTTTTCCCCACTTATCTTTTCGTAAACTTTCGTTTTTTCATCATTCATAGCTCTATTCACACATATTTGAAAAGAGCAAGTTTATAAAAAACAAGAAAAGAGGATATGCAGATGAACTGCATACCCTCATTCTATAAGTATTTTGTAGCGAGATTATTTACCACCTACTACGATAACGCAACGGTTGCGGTCGTTCTCAGGGAATGGCTGAACTGTGTCACCGTAAGAGTTTACAATCATCTGAGCCTTTGGCACGCCACGCTCCTGAAGCTGCTTAGCAACCTTGTTAGCACGCGACAAAGCATAACCCTTGTTGATGGTAGGGTTACCTGTGCCCTTATCTGCATAGCCATCAACAGTGATCTTCTTGTTTGGATACTTCTTGCACCAAGCAACAATCTTAGTGAGGAGAGACTCTGGATCAGGGTCTGACTCGCGGATTGCATAGAAGAATGTCTCCTTGAGTGGCTCGTCCTGCTGAACAACAGGCTTTGGCTCTGGCTTAGGTTCTGGCTTAGCTGTCTCTACAGGCTTTGGCTCTGGTTTAGGCTCGACCACTACTGGTGCAGGAGCAGGCTTGCATGGCTTCTTGAAACCGAACTTGTATGTAACAGATACTTGAGCTGTGAGCATCCAGTCGTCAGAGTTGTTGTACTTTGAGTTGAAGCGGTCGTCGAGCGAGTTGAGGTCGATTTCTGCACCTACGCTCCAGTTCTTAGCGATGTTGTAGTCGCCGAGAAGACCTACGCGAATGTTGTGGCCGAGGAGGCTGTTGCGTGGAGTCTGCTTTTCGCCCCAAGCATTTGAGATGTCATTTGGAATGTTGTGATTGGCTGCGAGCTTATCAAACTCGTCATTGTTCCAAGCATAGTTGAGACCTACACCACCGATGAGGTAGAGGTTGAAGGCGTGGTTGTTCTTTGCTGACATGATGTTAGTGAGGTTGAACATCAAGTCTGCGTTTGTGTTGATATAGTTGTACTTGTACTTTGGATCGCCAGCCATCTTGAAACCACCAGTTGACTGGATACCATTGACGTGAAGACGAGCACCAACAGCAGGAGTGAACATATAGCCCCCAGCAACGCTGAATGTTGGAGTCAAGAGATTCAATGCACTAACATCTGTGAATGTTGTACCAACACCACCCTGAAGCTGAACGAAGCCGTATGGCTGTGGCTTGTAGCCAAGCTCCTGTGCTTCTTTGCAAGCTTCACCTCCGCAGCACTGTGCGTTTGCTGCAGAATTTGCACCGCAGAGAGCCACAATGCTTGCTGCGATGAAAGCCTTAAGATTACGCATAATTTTCTATTATTTTTACAATTATTATAAGTTTTTGGGTGTAAAATTAGTTAATAATAAGTTATTGAACAAAATAAATATGAAAAAAATTGTATATTTGCCACAAAATTGCACTATTGGTGCCAATTAATTATCATTTGTTACAAAAATAACCATGGAAACTGAAGGAATATTGAACAATCAGCAACCTGTAGAATATAACGATGACAACATACGCCATTTGTCTGATATGGACCATGTGCGTACCCGTCCTGGCATGTACATTGGACGCCTTGGAGATGGCAGTCATGCAGAGGATGGCATTTATGTGCTGTTGAAAGAGATTGTGGATAATTCAATCGACGAATTCAAGATGAATGCGGGAAAGCGCATTGAGGTGGATATTCACGACAACATGTCAGTGAGCATCCGCGACTATGGTCGTGGCATACCTCAGGGCAAGATGATTGAGGCGGTGAGCATGCTGAACACAGGCGGCAAGTATGATTCAAAGGCATTCAAGAAGTCTGTGGGACTGAATGGCGTTGGTACGAAAGCTGTGAATGCGTTGAGCAGTCATTTCGAAGTGCGCTCCTACCGCGAAGGCAAGGTGCGCATTGCTACTTTTGAAAAGGGTGTGCTGACTGGTGACAGAACAGAGGACACAAACGAAGAGAATGGCACATTCATATTCTTCGAACCAGACAATACGCTGTTTCTGAACTATAAGTTCCAAGACGAGTTTGTGAGCAATATGCTTCGCAACTACACATACCTCAACACAGGTCTTGAAATCTATCACAACGGCAATCGTATCATAAGTCGCAATGGTCTGAAAGACTTGCTGAAGGATACGATGGACACACAACCAATGTACGAAATTGTGCACCTGAAAGGTGAGGACATTGAGATTGCATTCACGCATACCAATCAGCAGTATGGCGAAGAGTATCATTCATTTGTGAATGGTCAGCATACCATTCAGGGCGGTACTCATCAGAGTGCTTTCAAGGAGCATATCGCTCGCACCATCAAGGAGTACTTCGGCAAAAACTATGAGTATGGCGACATCCGTTCTGGCATTGTTGCCGCCATTGCCATCAATGTGCAGGAACCTCAGTTCGAGAGCCAGACAAAGATTAAGCTTGGCTCGCTCACCATGGAACCAAACGGCGGCGTGAGCGTGAACAAGTTCGTGGGCGATTTCATCAAGACAGAAGTGGATAACTTCTTGCACAAGAACCTTGACGTTGCGGAAGTTATCGAACAGAAAGTCAAAGACAATGAGCGCGACAGAAAGGCTATTGCTGGCGTAACAAAGCTGGCTCGTGAGCGCGCTAAGAAAGCAAACCTTCACAATAGGAAATTGCGTGATTGCAAGATCCACCTCAATGATGCCAAAGGCGACTTGAAAGAAGAAAGCTCGATTTTCATCACAGAGGGTGATTCTGCCAGCGGCAGCATCACCAAGAGTCGTGATGTGATGACACAAGCAGTATTCTCGTTGCGAGGCAAACCGCTCAATACTTTTGGTTTGACAAAGAAGGTTGTGTATGAGAATGAGGAATTTAACCTGCTGCAAGCTGCTCTCAACATAGAAGATGGCATAGACGGTTTGAGATACAACAAAGTAATTGTTGCAACCGATGCCGATGTGGATGGCATGCACATTCGCTTGCTGATGATCACGTTCTTCTTGCAGTTTTTCCCAGAACTGATAAAGACAGGGCATGTTTTCATCTTGCAAACTCCATTGTTCCGTGTTCGCAACCGCAAGAAGCGCTTGAAAAAAGGAGCATTGGAGCAGTATATGAAAACTCATCCCGACAGCAAAGGTGACTTTGTCACTCAGTATTGCTACACTGATGAAGAGCGCATGAGTGCAATCGAATTGCTTGGACCTGATCCTGAGATAACTCGATTCAAAGGCTTGGGAGAGATTAGCCCTGATGAATTCAAGAACTTCATAGGTCCTGACATGCGACTTGAAGAGGTAACTCTCCGCAAGACAGACCAGGTGAAGGAATTGCTCGAATACTACATGGGTAAGAATACAATGCAGCGCCAGAACTTCATCATCAACAATCTTGTAATTGAAGAAGACAGACCAGAGGAAGATAAGGAGATGACAGAAGATGAGTAAGATTGCATTGTTTGCTGGCAGCTTTGATCCTTTCACTAAAGGGCATAAGAGCATCATCGACCGCGCTCTCCAGAGCGTTGCCGACGAGGTGGTTGTGGCTATTGGAGTGAACACCAACAAGAAAAGCATGTTCACTCTTGCTGAAAGGATGGAAGCAATAAAGGCTGTGTACAAAGATGAGCCAAGAGTGAGAGTAGAGTCGTATGTTGGCTTGACCACAGACTATGCTCAAGGCATTGATGCCTCATTCTTGCTGCGTGGAGTGCGCAGCGTGAAAGATTTCGAATACGAGCGCGACATAGCAGAGGTAAATCGCCGACTGACTGGAATTGAGACCGTTTTGCTGTTTACCGAACCAGAGTTGGCATGCGTCAGCTCAAGCGTTGTGCGCGAATTATTATCATACAATAAAGACATAAAAGAGTTTTTGCCATGAAGATTAAGTATATTTTCTCATTTGTTGCAATGGCTGTTGCCTCTCTCGCTATGGCACAGCAGAAAAGCACAAACCCTATGCTCGATACGCAGATGCGCAAGATGATTTTTGCCCAAAGCGCTATCGCTCAGCTATATGTGGATGACGTTGATGTTGCAAAAGTGACTGAAGATGCCATCAGAGGCATGCTGAAGGAGCTGGATCCGCATTCAAGCTATACTCCTGCCAAAGATGTTCAGGCCTTGAACGAGCCTCTCACGGGATCGTTTGAAGGCATTGGAGTGCAGTACAATATGAACGAAGACACGCTTGTCGTAATTCAGCCGGTGAGTGGTGGCCCTTCGGAAAAAGTGGGTATCATTGCAGGCGATAAGGTGGTGCTGGTGAACGATACCGCCATAGCAGGCGTGAAGATGTCTCGCGAGGAAGTCATGAAGCGCCTTCGCGGTCCAAAAGGCACAAAGGTAAAGCTTGGCGTGATGCGTCCAGGAGTGAAGGGTGTGCAGACATTCATCGTCACCCGCGACAAGATTCCAGTTTACACTATCGATTCCTACTATATGATTGATGCCACTACAGGTTATGTCCGCATCAGCACCTTTGGTGCGACAACCCATGAGGAATTTGTGAAAGCATGCACACAACTGTTCTCACTCGGCATGAAGGATATTGTCATCGATCTTCAAGGCAATGGCGGCGGATACCTGCAAGCCGCAGTTGAGATGGCAAACGAGTTTCTTGGCAATAATGAAATGATTGTATATACAGAAGGACGTTCGACAGGTCGTCACGAGTATCGCGCTAAGCCTGGCACAATGAACATAAACAAGGTGGTAGTGCTTGTTGATGGATACACTGCTTCTGCAGCTGAGATTCTCTCTGGCGCAATTCAGGACAATGACCGCGGCATCATAGTTGGCAGACGCACATTTGCAAAAGGACTTGTGCAGCGCCCTATAGATCTCCCCGATGGCTCGCTCATTCGCCTCACTATCGCTCATTACTATAGTCCTATCGGTCGCTGTTTTCAGAAGCCATACACAAAGGGAGACAAGAAGAGCTATGACAATGATATGCTCGACCGTCTCAACAGTGGTGAGTTGATGAGTGCAGACAGCATCCATTTCCCAGATTCGCTCAAGTTCAAGACTAAGGCTGGCAGAATCGTGTATGGCGGTGGTGGCATTATGCCTGATGTGTATGTTCCGCTCGACACGACAGTTTACACGCGCTTGCACCGTGAGCTCGCAGCCAAGAGCTGCATCAACCAAGCCACTCTCAAATACCTCGACCAGAACCGCAAACGCCTCATCAAGGATTATGACGTTGACGCTTACCGCAAAGCAAAGACCAAGCAGATTGAGGGCAAGAACTTCGATTATGCAGACCTCCGCAAGGGTTACGAGCGATTCAAGGCAGAATTTGAGTCTCCTCAAGCAATGGTGGACCTCCTCATTGAGAAAGCCAAGGAGGCAAAGGTGGAATACACCGACTCAGCCTTCCAGGCAGCCTTGCCTATGATGAAGCTTCAGATGAAGGCACTTGCAGCGCGCGACCTTTGGGACATGTCTGAATACTACGAGATTATGAATCCAAAGAACGAGATTTACAATCGAGGCATTCAGGCTCTGAAAGATGAGAAACTATTCAAGAAAATAAAGTAATATGATTTCATATAATGTAGATGGCGTAAAGATGCCAAAGATTCGCCGCCGCGACACAAGAGCGTGGATCAAGGCTGTGGCTGCATCATACGGCAAGAAAGTGGGTAGCATAGCTTACATCTTCTGCGATGACGAGAAGATATTGGAGGTGAACAGGCAATTCCTTCAGCACGACTACTACACGGACATCATCACATTCGACTATTGCGAAGACGAGTTGATGATGGGCAAGAAGGACACTATATCTGGCGACCTCTTCATCAGCCTCGATACTGTACGCAGCAATGCAGAGCAGCAAGGCGCAACATACGAAGAGGAACTGCACCGTGTCATCATCCATGGCATTCTCCACCTTGTAGGCATCAACGACAAGGGTCCTGGTGAACGCGAAATCATGGAGGCTGCCGAGAATAAGGCATTAGAAATTAGAAATAATTACGTAAAAGGATAAAAAATGAAGGTATTTCAACACGTATCAGACATTGGCGACTTGAAGGTTGCCCTCGAAGAGGCTTTCGAAATCAAGAAAGACCGCTATAAGTACCAAGAGCTTGGCAAGAACAAGACAGCCATGCTTATCTTCTTCAACAACTCGCTCCGCACGCGCCTTTCCACCCAAAAGGCTGCTCAGAACCTTGGCATGAATGTCATCGTGCTTGACGTGAACGCAGGCGCTTGGAAACTTGAGACAGAGCGCGGCGTGATAATGGAAAGCGACAAGAGCGAGCATCTCCTTGAGGCAATTCCTGTTATGGGATCATACTGCGACCTCATCGGCGTACGCTCATTCGCACGATTCGAAAACCGCAAGGACGACTACGAAGAGAAGATCCTCAACCAATTCATAAAGTATTCTGGTCGCCCAGTTTTCTTCATGGAGAGCGCCACAGTGCATCCGCTTCAGACATTTGCCGACCTCATCACCATCGAAGAATACAAAGACAAGACTCTTGTAGAACCAAATCCTCTCTTTGGCGGCGAGGCAATCCAGCGCACTCCAAACAAACGTCCAAAAGTTGTGCTCACTTGGGCACCACACCCAAAGGCGCTTCCTCAGGCTGTGCCAAACTCATTCGCAGAATGGATGAACGCTGCCGATGTCGATTTTGTCATCACTCACCCAGAAGGCTACGAGCTTGATCCTGAGTTTGCTGGTGATGCAAAGGTTGAGTACGACCAGATGAAAGCATTTGAAGGAGCAGACTTCATCTATGCCAAGAACTGGAGCTGCCCAGGCGTGACACGCCCTGAGGACTACGGCAAGGTGCTTGGAGACTACCACGATTTTGCCGACTGGACAGTAGGCGAGCGTCAGATGGCAGTCACCAACAATGCATACTTTATGCACTGCTTGCCAGTGCGCCGCAACATGATTGTCACTGACGACGTCATCGAGGCTCCTACAAGCATCGTGATTCCTGAGGCTGCAAATCGTGAGATTTCTGCCACTGTGGTTCTCAAGCGCATGCTTCAGGCTTTGTAATACTGCGTTTGGCATTTCCTTGTCAAATCAAAGAAATTTGTATATTAGATGGAATTGAAATATCCTGTGCCAGATAGTTTCTTGGCAGAAGAGGTGAGGAACGGATACACGGTCAGTGCCGAGATGAAGAAGGTGTGGGCTGTGCAGATCGACTTAGTGCTCGAGCTGCTAAGAGTGTGCGAGAAACATGGGCTGAGAATCTTTGCCGATGGTGGCACGCTGCTTGGAGCCATGCGAGATGGCGGCTACATTCCTTGGGATGACGACATCGACATGGCTATGATGCGCCCCGACTACGACAAGCTGTGCGAGGTTGCAGCACAAGAGTTTCAGCATCCGCACTTCTTCCAGACCGTTATGACCGACGAGCGCTACACCCGTCGCCATGCGCAACTTCGCAATAGCGACACTGCATGCTGGTCGCAAGGCAAGCACTGCAAGAGCAATGGCAGCAACCAAGGTATTTTCATCGATATATTCGTGCTGGACGGCATACCAAACAATCCTCGTAAGCTCAACCGGCTCTACCGCAAGCATAGCAGTGCCAAGAACCGTCTGAAGATGGCGCAGAAGGTGCTGAAGAATGCTCCGGACGCATTGTATCGCTTCTGCCGAAACAATGTAGACTGGCTGAGCGACAAGCACTTGTTTGGCAAATACGAGAAGGTGCTGAGACAAAACTCATGCGACGAATGCTACTTTGTGTGTGAATTGTCATTGCTTAACAGCAGCGAGATTCATCGCAAGGCAGTGTTCGAAAAAGCAGAATGGGTGGACTTTGAGTTCTTCAAGATGCCTGTGCCATGCGGATATGACGAATTGCTCACCAATCAGTATGGCGACTGGCACACGCCTGTCAAGGCACCAACGATACATGGCGAGATGTGCTACAACACAGAAGTTAGTTATAAAAAAATCCAAGGATGAGATACTGCTACATTTCACGCGACTATCGCGAGCCAAACTCAGCAGGCACCAAAGCGAAGTCCGACATCGAGACCATAATGGATCGCATGGGCTTTGCTAATATAGGCTTCAAGCGCACGCTGGACAGCAACGTCGTCATGCACTTCTTGCGCAATCTGCTTGGCGTGGCAAAAGCAATGCTGACAATCAAGAAAGGCGATGTGCTTGTGCTTCAATACCCCATGAAGAAGTATTACGAAAGCGTATGCGACATAGCTCATGCCAAAGGAGCAACAGTCGTCACGCAGATTCACGACCTCGGCTCCTTTCGCAGAAAGAAGCTCACCCCCGAGCGTGAAATCATCAGGCTCAACCATAGCGACGGCATAATAGCTCACAACGATACGATGCTCGGCTGGCTGAAAGACCATGGCTGCAAGGCAGAGCTTGTCACGCTTGGCATCTTCGACTACCTCTCCCCAGCTCCAGTCACATCCCAGCGTCCCGCTCCTAAAGCAGGCGATGCATATTCCTATTTCTTCGTTGGCAGCATGAGCACGGCACAGAATGCGTTTGTGTATGAACTCGCCAACAGGATGGAACGCTCCATGTTCTACCTCTACGGCAATCGCTTCGAACCATCACTCATGCGCGAAGGTGCCAAGACGAGCTTCGAAGGCTTTGCCATCGACCACGAACTGATGCAGATGAACAAAGGTGACTTCGGCCTCTCCTGGTATGGCGAATCGCTCACAGAGGGCAAGGGCAAGATAGGCGAATACATGGCATACAACAACCCTCACAAGGTGTCGCTCTACCTCCGATGCCACGCCCCAGTCATCATCTCAAAGACAGCAGGACTTGCCAAGTTCGTGCAAGAGAACGGGGTAGGCATCTGCGTCGATTCCCTCATCGACCTCGAGCAGCGATTGAACTCCATCACCTATCAGCAATACACCGAAATGCTCGCCAATGTGAAGACTGTCAGTGACCGCATAGCATCAGGCTACTATTTCGAAACGGCTTTTAATAATGTGATGGGGGAACTTCGTAAAAAAAACGAAAAATAAAAAACGAAAAATAAAAAAACTCCACACTCCATCTTCATATCTCTCTACTCTTTACTCTCTATTCTCATTTCCTCATCCTCGAATGCCAACGTTCAACTATCTCATAAACCCCAAGTACAGCACTCTGACAGACTTCATTCACCGACTGCCAGTCATATTCGACACCGAAGGCGAGCTGATCTACGACCAGCGAAACAAAGTGCGCCTCTTCACCATAGATGGGCAAACTATCGTAGTGAAGCGATTCAAGCGTCCCATGCTTCACCAGCGCATCGACTACACCTTCATTCGTCCAAGCAAAGCTAAAAGAGCATACCTGTACGCCATGCGATTGAAAGAACTGGACATCGCCACCCCTGAAGCAATAGCATGCATTGAAGAGAAGCGTGGAGGTCTATTCTGTTTCGGCTATTTCGTCTCTGCCTATTGCGGTGATCCCGACTGCCGCATCCTTCGCGAGGAGCCCCAATCACACGATGCTCTCATTTCATCTCTCGCCCACTTCATAGCCGACATGCACCAGAAAGGCTTCCTGCACGGCGACACCAATCTGTCTAACTTTCTCTACCGCAAGGACTCGTCCACTGGTGCCTATCGCATCACCACCATCGACATCAACCGTTCCCACTTCACACCCACTCCCTCTAAATCCCAATGCCTCAAGAGCATGATGCGCATGACTCACATTCGTGAGGCAAGCATCCGCATCGTAAGCGAATATGCAGCTATCAGAGGCTGGGATGCTCAGGAATGTTCATCATTTGTCATAGCCGAACTCGAAAAGTTTGAGCGGAAAAAAGCACGATTGAAAAAAATAAAAGGAAGGAAGTAATCACTCTGACAGTGATACTTCCTTCCTTTTTTGTTATTCCTGCACGTACACCCTTTGCACGCGAGTGCTGATGCCTGTGAGCACCTCGTATGGAATGGTGCCGAGAGCATCGCTGAGGGTTGTCACAGGGAGATTGTTGCCGAATATTTCAACAATGTCGCCCTCTTGGCAATCAATGTCTGTAACGTCAATCATGCACACATCCATGCAGATATTGCCAACGTATTCAGCCTTCTTCCCATTCACGAGGCAGTAGCAGTTGCGATTACCGAGGTGACGGTCGAGTCCGTCAGCATAACCGATAGGGATGGCAGCAATGCGACTGTCGCGAGTGAGAGTTGTGCGGCGGCTGTAACCGATGGAATCGCCTGCTGGAACATTACGAATCTGCAGAATAGTCGTTTTTAGCGTGGCAACGTTATGAAGTATCTTGTTGTTGCGCGAGTTAATGCCATACAATCCCAATCCAAGTCGCACCATGTCGAGATGATACTCTGGGAAATGCTCTATGCCTGCCGAATTGCAGATGTGGCGGATTATCTTGTGCGAGTACGCCGCCTGCAGTTGCTGGCTGGCATTGTCGAACAGCTCGAACTGCTGATGCGAGAACGAATCGAACTCATCTCCATCGCTGCCCACGAAATGGCTGAACACCGAGCAAGGCACGAGAGCCGTCTGGCGGCGTAAGCGATCGATGAGGCGAGGCATGTCGGTCTCAGGATTGAAGCCGAGGCGATGCATGCCTGTGTCGAGTTTGATGTGTACAGGGAAATTAGTTATGCCTTCCTTCTCTGCTGCATGAATGAGCTGCTCAAGCAATGAGAACGAGAACACTTCAGGCTCAAGGCGATAATCGAACAGCATCTTGAACGAAGTTGTTTCTGGGTTCATTATCATGATGTTAGCAGTTATTCCTGCCTTGCGCAGGTCTCGTCCTTCGTCTGCCACAGCCACAGCAAGGTAATCTACCCCATTGTCTTGCAGAGTCTTGCTCGTCTCGAGCGATCCCACGCCATAGCCACTCGCTTTCACCATGCACACCATCTTTGTTTCTGGCTTCATGAAGTGGCGATAATACCTCACATTGTTCACGAGAGCATTGAGATTGACCTCAAGAATCGTCTGGTGTACTTTGAGCGTGAGAAGGTCAGTCAGCTTATCGAAACGGAACTGTCTTGCACCCTTTATGAGAATAAATTCATCGCGAAGCCCACTGAAAACATCGCTTGAAATAAGCTCCTCTGTCGTGCGGAAGAAATGATGCTCCATAGGGAAATAGTCAGCGCAAGCACTAATCTCCTCTCCCACACCAATCACTTTCTCTATGCCACGGCTATCTGCCATCTGCGCCACACGGCTATAGAGCGAACGAGGAGATTCGCCCGACTGAAGAATATCGCTGAGGATGAGAGTGCGATGCTGCTGGCGTGTTTCCGGACGACGCGACATGAAATCAAGAGCGATGTCAAGAGAGTGAACATCAGAGTTGTACGAGTCATTGATGAGAGTGCATCCATGCTTGCCATCTTTCACCTCAAGTCGCATAGCCACTTGTTCCAGCTTGCTCATGCGATTGCAGATGTCTCGCACCGAAAACTGCGACTTGAGCATAGAGAGCACCGTAAACACGGTAGAGATGCAAGTTATGGAGTTTTCAATCGATGCCTCATCGATGAACGGAATCGTATATTTATCAGCCTCGCCATTATACTCAAAATATATCGTGGCATGCTGATTATCTTTTTCGATATTGCGCACTTGCAACGCAACCTTATGAGCGCTTTCCGGCAGCAACGAAGCGCAACGCTGAATTGTTGTGCTCTTGCTGTTTATGACCACAGTATTGCAGCCTTTGAACAGCTGCATCTTCTCCGAGCACTTTATGTCATAGCTGAGGAAATTCTCTTGATGAGCCACACCAAGATTTGTCATCACGCCGATGGTTGGCTTAGCTATGCGCTCCAGTTTCTCCATTTCGCCTGGCTGCGAAATGCCTGTCTCAATTATAGCAAGGTCATTATGGTTGCTGATCAGCCACACGCTCAGCGGCACACCCACCTGAGAGTTGTAGCTGCGTGGCGAGCGACACACATTATAGTTTGGCGAAAGAAGCTGGTAAAGCCACTCTTTCACCGTAGTCTTACCATTGCTGCCCGTGATTGCGATGATTGGGATATTCAGTTGTTGGCGATGAAAAGCCGCCAGAGACTGCAGAGCCGCAAGCGTGTTCTTCACCACCATATAGTTGCAATCGCTGTGCATGGCATCCACTTTCATTGAGTTGGACACCACGAAGTTCCTCACTCCACGCTTATACAGTTCCTCAATATACTTATGTCCATCATTCTTCTCCGTCTTCAATGCAAAGAAGAGTGTCTCCTCAGGGAAGCAAAGCGAGCGGCTGTCTATGAGCAGCCAGTTTATCTTTGCCTCTACAGTACCTATACGTTCCGCACCAATAACCTGCGCTATTGTTTCTATCGTGTATGTCATCTTGTATGATTTAATAACGTCCCCTCGCACATTTGCCTCATCATGAGGCGCGACGGGTTCTGACATGCAAAGTTAGGCATGATATGCGAGGTGAGCAAATTTTAAGCAGAGAAAAGCAATGCAACATAGCGTTTTCCCTCTGTTGCACACTTGTTCTTTCCATATTTACTGCAACTATTTTTATCAGCAGTTTGCAATGTGCTGTTGCGTATTGCAAACTGCCTTTTTTTGTTTTGTTAATTCTACATCTCATAGAAGATGTCACGTATGTTGCCTCTGCGTTTGATATAGATAGTTACATAGTCGTCATTTTTCAATGGTCTCGCCAGATATGACTAAGCGAGTGTAATTCTTTCGTGAGTTGGTATATACAGTGATGGTCTTGCGAAATACTCCAGGACGGAGTCCAGAGCCATCAAACTGTACCTTTATCTCTCCCTTCTTACCTGGCTGTATGGGATCTTTGGTGTAGGAAGTGGTGGTGCAACCACACCCCGTTGCAATGTGAAGAATTATGAGAGGGGCATTGCCAGTGTTGGTGAAAACGAATGTGTGCGACTTCTTTTTCTTCTTTGGGAACTTGCCGAAGTCATGGGAATGATGAGCAAAAGAGAAGTCAGACTGCTTCAGTTCATCAGGAAAGAAATCCCTCTCCTCACCGAAAGAAGCGAGGAGGAAGAGGGAAAATATCATTGTAAGGAGGTATTTCATGCTACTTGCATTACTTGAATTTTGGCTTGATGGTTATTTCCTTATATGACCCCAGCCAGTTATAATCAAGTTTTTCGAATGGAACCTTGAGATCCAGAGACTGATTCAATAATTTTGCATCGTTTATATTGCCATAGGATGTTGTCAGTATGTTTTCTGGCTTGGTGAGGATCAGTATGCGTTCAAACACACCATCCAGACATATTTCAAGTGTTGCAAAGATAGACGTATTGTCATCTGCAACAAGTATAATTCCGTAGTTTGCCATTGCTAAAGTTCATATAAATCGTTCAATTGTATATCAGCTTGCACCTCACCCCAATGCTCATTTTGCACCAGTCCATCTGTAGTGATCATAATAGAATGTACAGCGCTTTTAGTGCCTGTCACACTTTGGAAAACATTTCGCTTTCGTGCAAAAACATGCGTAAACTAATAGATATTTTGTGTTTCCGCTGATTTATTAACGATTTTTATCAAACAAACCAATCAATTCATCCTACTCAATATGACATTTGGCGCGTTTTTGATGTGGCATTTGGCAATTGGTCGGCACTTCGATTTTTGCATCAAATACACCAACTTATCAGATATTCAAGGGCGATGTATTCCAGCTCGTAGATCAGGCAACAAACTTCGTAATGAGTCGTGTTGACACATGGGTTGGCTCACACAATCAAGTAAATACTGCGGCTGCACCATCTCGTCCAGAGCTTCCTATCGATGCGGTACATGAGGCAATCTGTAATGCCGTGGCACATCGTGATTATACGGATAATGGCAGTGTTCAAGTCATGTTATTCCAAGACAGGCTTGAAGTCTGGAATCCAGGCTTATTGCCTTACGGTTTAACTATACCTCAATTGGAAGAACCACACAAATCTCAACCACATAACCCACTCATTGCAGAACCTATGTTCTTGAAAGGGTATATTGAGAAGGCTGGTACAGGTACGGAAGACATCATCAGCAAGTGTGTGAACTATGGGCTTGAAAAGCCTGAATTCCATCAAGACTCCGACTTCAAAGTTACTATTTGGAGAAAGCAAGTGACCCAGAAACCGGATGAAGTGATACTGAAAACCGACGAAGTGATACTGAAAACGGATGAAGTGATACTGAAAACGGATGAAGTGACCCAGAAAAGAACGGAAGTGGACCACAAAATCGAGCAACTGTCACAGAAAGCCGTACAACTGTCACAGAAACTGTCCCAGAGAACGATAGAGGTTGTTTTATACAGCATTTATAATGATGCATACATCTCAGCACCAACAATGGCTAAACTTGCAGGAACATCTGTACCTACTGTAAAACG
>JAZRYI010000124.1:0-4762 GCA_045600665.1 Bacteroidaceae bacterium | reverse complement strand
TGCACTGTTGAAGATGGTGAAGAACACTTGCTATGTGGAGCGTTCAAACAACGAGAGTGGCGAGATTCCTGTGGAAGAACTCGTTCCAGGCGACATCGTGCTGTTGAGTGCCGGTGACATGATTCCTGCCGACTTGCGTATAGTAGAGAGCAAGGACTTCTTCGTGAGTCAGTCGTCATTGACAGGTGAGAGTGATTCGATTGAAAAGACACCGGAACCTTCCCCCGCCCCCTTCCTTTCAGGACGAGGAGTAGATGCCACACACTCTCAGAATATAAGTGTGGTGGACTTAGGCAATCTCGCCTTCATGGGCTCTAATGTGGTAAGTGGTACGGCTCGCGGAATTGTGTTCGCAACAGGAAACCAAACTTATCTCGGCAGCATTGCCAAGAGCATTGCTGGCCATCGTGCAGAAACAGCATTCGACAAAGGCATTACCAAGGTGTCGCTTTTGCTCATTCGCTTCATGCTCGTCATGGTGCCTTTCGTGTTCATGGTAAATGGCTTCACAAAGGGCGACTGGCTCGAAGCATTTATCTTTGCTGTGAGCGTGGCTGTCGGTCTTACGCCTGAGATGCTGCCAATGATTGTGACTGCCAACCTTGCCAAGGGTGCGGTGAAAATGTCGAAGAAGAAGGTCATTGTGAAGGACCTCAACGCCATCCAGAACTTTGGCGCCATGAACATTCTCTGTACCGACAAGACGGGTACGCTGACACGCGATAAGGTGGTGCTGGTGAAGTACATCAATGCCGATGGCAGCGAAGACAAGTCACGCCGCATCCTACGACACGCCTTCTTCAACAGCTATTTCTCTACAGGCCTCAAGAACTTGATGGACAAAGCGATAGTGGAGCATGTAAACGAAAAAGGAAAACCGCTGGATGTGGTAACTGAGGACTCCAAGAAGATAGACGAGATTCCTTTCGACTTCAACCGTCGCCGCATGTCGGTTGTGCTTGAAGGCAAGGATGGTAAGCGTCAGATTATCACCAAGGGTGCAGTGGAAGAAATGATCAGCATCTGCTCACATTGCGAAATGGACGGTCAGGTTATTGGCATGAGTAGCAACCTCCGCAATATGGCAATAAAGATTGTCCACCAGATGAACAACCAAGGCATGCGCGTGCTTGCAGTTGCACAGAAGTCTTATCTGGATAAAGCAGGTGAGTTCGGTGTTGATGATGAGAAGGACATGGTTCTCATTGGCTATCTCGCTTTCCTCGACCCTCCAAAGGAGTCAGCTGCGGAAGCAATCCGTCAGTTGCATGAGGCTGGAGTTGAAGTGAAAGTGTTGAGTGGAGACAATGATGCCGTGGTCAGCACTATCTCTGAGCAGGTTGGCATTACAAACACTGCATGTGTAGTAGGCACAAAGTTCGAGCAAATGACTGACGAGGAGAAGCGCCAAGCCGTGCGTGATAACTGCATCTTTGCAAAGCTCACTCCTCACCAGAAGACGGAGATTATCACTCTTCTTCAGGAACAGGACAATACTGTAGGCTTCTTGGGCGATGGCATCAACGATGCTGCTGCATTGCGCCAGTCAGACATTGGTATCTCTGTTGATTCTGCCGTAGATATTGCCAAGGAGAGTGCTGACATCATTCTACTTGAAAAGGATCTCATGGTATTGGAACAGGGCGTGTTGTCTGGTCGCGAAACATTCGGCAACATCATCAAGTACGTGAAGATGACTGCTTCAAGCAATTTTGGCAACATGTTCTCTGTGCTTGCAGCCTCAGCATTCCTGCCGTTCTTGCCAATGCTCTCGATTCATCTGCTCATCCAGAATCTGCTCTATGACATTTCGCAGACAGCCATTCCGTTTGACAAGATGGATAAGGAGTTCCTGCTGAAACCACGCCGTTGGGACAGTCAAGACATCTCTCGCTTCATGATCTTCATAGGCCCTATCTCCAGCATCTTCGACATAGCAACTTATCTGCTCATGTGGTACGTCTTCGGTTGCCAGAGTCCTGAAGCACAGACGTTGTTCCAGAGTGGTTGGTTCATCGAGGGATTGCTCTCGCAGACACTCATCGTTCACATGATCCGCACGCGTCGTGTACCATTCATCCAGAGCAACGCTGCATGGCCACTCATGCTCATGACCTTCGCCATCATGGCAATCGGCATCGCCATTCCGTTCACATCGTTTGGCTCATACATCGGCCTCATGCCACTACCACTCAGCTACTTCCCATGGCTCATCGCCATCCTGCTCAGCTACTGTGTGCTGACTCAGGTAATCAAGCAGTGGTACATCAAGAGATTCGGAAAGTGGCTGTAATTAAGATATAAATTTAAGGTATTGCGGGCAAAAGGAAACATGATATCTCCTTTGCACCCGCAATACCGACATTATCATCCAAAGTACTATTAAGCATTGAAAATGAAAGATGAAAATCATAAACATTCTTGTGAAGGCAGCTCTGATGATGGGAGGCCTCCACCTTCACGCACAAACTGTTGGTGTGGAATACACCACAGAGCTTCAGACAAACTTCCGTGAAAGTAATTTCGTCAACCTTTTGCGTCTCAACGCAGAAGTCCCTATTGGCAAACCTGTGACGATAGCCGCTTCAACAATAAGTATAGCGAAGACAAGAGACGAAAGACTGATAGATGATCTACAGACATTCTCCAACATTGAAGAAGATAACTTGCCACTCGCCATTGCTGTGGCTGGTGTTAATTGGCAGATAAACGACAAGCACTCCCTATTCATGGGCATTCGCAACATGAACGAGGATTATTTCTGCAGTGATGCCACCTCGTTCTTCACCAACAGTTCATGTGGCATCTATCCTACGATCAGTGCAAATTATCCCATTGCAAATTATCCTGTTGCATCAGTAGGCATGCACTATTGTTACGATGGAGCTCCAATCAAAGTACAGGCATCGTTATACAACGGAACTGGCAACAATCGCTTTACAGGACGTAATAATGTTTTCCGCTTCTGTCCCAAAGATGATGGTATCTTTGGCATAGCAGAAGTGTCATACACTCATGGAAACAGTCATTACTCTCTGGGCAATGCAATGCACAGCAATGAGAGCACAGGCATTACACCCTGGTTTTACATGGAGCAAAGTATCACTTCCAATCTCACCTTGCTGGCTGGATACTCCCATGCTTTCAACAAATATGCCGAGTGCAAGGATTTCATTGGATTTGGAGCTCATTATCTGTTAGGGAAATATCAGTTAGGGTTATTTACTGATTATGCTAATTATGGAGAAAGAAATGAATTTGCAACCGAACTTACCTGCAGGATCCCTATCTCCGAGCACATACATATTCAACCGACTGCTCATTTTATAACCTACGATAGCAGACTACGTAGTGTTGCGATGCTGCGTATGGCAATATCATATTAGGTAGGTGTGCAAAACGAGCAATAAAGCAATACATTTCACAATACGATTCATAGCATTTCACATACCAAAAGGTATTGATTCATGCAGTAAAGACTCAGTAATCATAACGTAATTACTGAGTCTTTACAGTGTAATTACTCAGTCTTTACACTGTGATTACTGAGTAATTACAACATAAACAGCTACGATTCTCAGGATGAATCATAGCATTTCAGAACTTAAAAGCCACCGAACCACATTAATTGTACCTTTCGCTTCTTTCGTGTCTTTCGAGAAATTCGATGACAACATCTGCAACACTTAGCATGACGATAAAGAAACCCTAATGTTAATTTTCAATGAAAAGAATCTGGTAGGCTAATGAAAGTATTTTCTGATTTGTTGTGACTTGGGGGTTATCTCATTATGAAAAAAACATCTGATAATTTGGTTGTTTGGCGAAGCAATGTCAAGAGTGACTGTCTTGACTATTGCTTCGATGTTAACCAACTCGATCAGACAGAGTCTGAACGTGAGGTTGTGCACTACTTCCGTAGATAGAGTAAAACGACTGACCTTAGGCTTTGCGCTTAAAATCAGTCGGTTATTGACAGAATTAAATTCTTTCTGAAATATTTGTCCGTTTTTAAGGATGAAAAAGCTGTATATACAACTACACAGCATAAATTTAATGATAAACTATAATTGATTTCTCAATTTCACTTACTTCACAATAATGATATTGTTTTTCTGTGGTTCTTTGTCAGGAGTGGCAGTCTTCTGTGAGTTCTTGTATCGTGCGGGAAAGCCAAATACTGTGACCCTAAGAATCTGCTTGCCTTTCTTCAAATGCGAGAACTTCGGAGAAATGATGCGGGCACAATTGTTCTTGATTGCGGCTTCTTCAAGTGCGAGTTGTTGTGCCTGGGCAAGTGAAAGACCATTTAGCTTTATCTTTCCCTCTTGGGTAGAAATGTCTATTGTATAGGTGATTCCCTGTGGGTCCACATCAAGGTCAAAACGGTTAATACTTTCTGTATAGGTATTAATCTCAGTACTAGTAATTCCATCTCCTCCACTTCGGAGAGAAGAACATGAAGTTAGCAAAAGACATATTGCCGCAAATGCTATTATTGAAGTGTATCTCATAACATATATTAGAAGTTATACGAAATGCCAAAACCTAAAGTCTGGTTTCTGCGTGTATTATCATTGAGCATATCAACACCTACCATTAAGCGGTCGGTCTTGCCGATTTTAATTTCTTGTTGAAAAATAGGTGCAGACTGAACAGAATAAACTGACTTCTTCTCTAAATGTTTGCCTGATGCATAAAGAATAGCCCAAGTTATTACACCTGCTCCTGCGACAGAAGGTCCAATCCATATATAGTCATC
>JAZRYI010000123.1:0-20361 GCA_045600665.1 Bacteroidaceae bacterium | reverse complement strand
GTAAGATATTCATCAACGGTAAGGAAACGAAGTCCTATACATTCAAGATGGACTACTACTGGATGATGGGTGACAATCGTCACAACTCTGCCGACAGCCGCTACTGGGGTTTCGTGCCTGAGGATCATGTGGTTGGCAAGCCATTGTTCATTTGGCTCTCGCTCATCACTGACCGCTATGGCAACACTCACGGCGTGCGCTGGAGCAGATTGTTCACCAGCGTTGCAAACATAAAGTAAGCCCTTCCCCCTCCCCTGAGAGGCTGGGTGACGCATGCGTTAGACTATGATTCTTGAAACTGCATATTTACCCCCTATATCTTGGTTCGCCAATCTTAAGACTGGCGAACCAATTTTGATTAAAGCGTGCGAGAACTATCGCAAGCAGACAATCAGGAACAGGTGCACCATCGACTCACCGAATGGCGCGCTCAACCTGACCATACCTGTGGATAAGGGCAATTTCGCCTGCGGTAAGTGCCAGACGAAAGACGTGAAGATAAGCCGTCACTCAGAATGGCAGCGCCAGCATTGGTATGCACTGGAATCCAGCTACTTCAACTCCCCATTCTTCGAATATCTTCAGGACGATTTCCGTCCTTTCTACGAGCAGGAATGGACTTACCTCATGGATTTCAACGAAGCGCTGATACACAAATGCTGTGAACTGATAGACATTCAGCCCACCATCTCACGCACGGAGGAGTATGCAGGCATAGACGAAAAAAAAGTGAACAACGAGGATTCTCATTGTTCACGCGAGTATTACCAAGTGTTTCGGCAGAAACACGGTTTTCTGAAAGACTTGAGCGTTATCGATCTGATATTCAATATGGGGCCAGAGTCTATTTTTATACTATAAAGTTAGCTATGCCCTGCAGAAGCTCGACAGTGTCCTTCTTCAGCACCTTGTGATTGATGAACTCTTGGAAATGACCTAAGTGATGAAGGTCAGAGCCGAAGAAATTGTAATAGCCTTTGGAGAGAAGCATCTGAGCTCTGTCCTGGGCAGACTTGCCGTATGCGCCAGCAAGCGAGCCTAAATTCATCTGCATCTTCACTTTCATCGACTTGAGACGGTCGTAGTCGGTGTCGTCCATGTACCCATATCGCTCAGGATGAGCAATGATGGGATGGTATCCTATTTCCTGTATGCGCTTGATTGTGCCCCAGAGGTCGATAGGCGGCTGATAGTAGCTTGTCTCTACAAGTAGGTGGTCGCCCCTGGAGCCGATAGGCAATAGGTCGCGAGCTTCCAAACGCTCGTTGAAGAGGTTGTCAATCATATTCTCAGCAGCCAAGTTGAGTTTCACGGTGCCTGAGTAGGCTTGCTTCAGCTCGTCGAAGCGAGAGCGAAGCGCAGGGAGGGTGTTTGGAATATCTTCCATGATGTGAGGAGTGAGCCATACTTCACGCACGCCAATCTCCTCGTAATGGGCAAGCACGGCAAGCGCATCGTCCATGCTCTCTATGCCGTCATCCACTCCTGGGAGTATATGGCTATGCCAGTCGGTGGCACCGTTCAGCAACCCCGTATCTGCTATTTTATATTTTTTTGAGAAAAAGAACATACTTAATATATAATGAGTTAATTAAGCAAAAACCATACAAAGGTAAGCTTTTTTTTACTCTCAAAAGAGGAATTTTCACTTTTTTTATTGAAATGTGAGAAAGTTGTTATAATTTTGCACGATAATTATCGATAATATGGCTACAAAAGAAGGCGACATACAGTTAGATGTTGACAAGATTCTGAAGGACAAGCTGGGCAGCAAGGCTAAGTTTGTTCCTCGTTTTTTGGTCAACTGGCTCAAGCGCATACTGCATATTGATGAACTGAATGAATTTCTCCAGACCGATGGCAGCGGAAAAGAAGGCATGGAGTGGCTGGACGCTTGCGTGAAGTTTCTCGACTCCACGCTTGTGGTGCAGACAAACATCAATGGCGTGATGCAGCAAGGGCTGGATGCTCTGCCAGGCAACGAGGACGGACGCTATTTCACCATCGTGAGCAATCATCCGCTTGGCGGTGAGGACGGAGTGGCACTGGGAAGCATCGTATGCCACAAGTGGGACAGCCAGATGATCTACCTCGTCAACGATATGCTGATGAACCTGAAGGGCTTGGCTCCGCTGTGCGTCCCAATCAACAAGACAGGCAAGAACAGCCGCAATTTCCCAGCAATGGTGGAGGCAGCGTTCACTTCGCCAAAGAATGTGGTTATGTTTCCAGCAGGACTCTGCTCACGTCGCGGCGATGACGGGCAGATTCGCGACCTGGAGTGGAAGAAGACATTCGTGACGAAGTCGGTCCAATACCAGCGCGATGTCATTCCCGTGCATTTCTCTGGCAGAAACAGCGACCGCTTCTACACCATCGCACGATGGTGCAAAAAACTAAATCTGAAAATCAATATCGCTATGATCTACTTGGTGGACGAAATGATGAAGAACCGTGGCAAGACATTCACCGTGACATTTGGCGAACCTATCCCATGGCAGACATTCGACAAGTCGAAGACTCACAACGAATGGGCGCAGTGGGTGAAGGAACAAGTATATAATCTATAAATTACTATATGGAAGAAGAAATAATCGCACCAATTCCCAAAGAGGTGCTGAAAGCTGAGCTAACCGACGATAAGCGACTGCGCATGACGAGCAGAAGCAACAACGAGGTGTACGTCTGCACATGGCAGGACTCTCCAAACGTGGTGAGAGAGATCGGACGCCTCCGCGAGATTGCTTTCCGCGCGGCGGGCGGCGGCACTGGCAAAGCTATCGACCTCGATGATTTCGACACGATGGACGATCCATACAAGCAGCTGATAGTATGGAATCCTGATGCCGAAGAGATCATTGGTGGATACAGATACATACTCGGACCGCACATCAAGCTCGACGACAACGGACAGCCTATACTCGCTACGAGCCACATGTTCAAGTTCTCTGACGAGTTCATCAAGGACTACATGCCTTACACCATAGAACTTGGACGCTCATTCGTGTCGGTTGAGTACCAGTCAACTCGCCCTGACGGCAAGTCAATCTTTGCCCTCGACAACCTTTGGGATGGTCTGGGTGCATTGGCAGTGATTATGCCAAACTGCAAATACTTCTTTGGCAAGATGACCATGTACCCAAGCTACAACCGCAAGGGACGCGATATGATTCTCTACTTCCTCCAGAAACACTTTGGAGACAAGGATAAGCTCGTCATACCAGAGCAGCCGCTCCTGCTTGAGCATGACCCAAAGGACTTTGAGAAGCTCTTCGTGCATGACGACTTCAAGAATGACTACAAGGTGCTGAACACAGAGGTACGCAAGCTGGGCTACAACATTCCTCCACTGGTCAATGCCTACATGAGCCTCTCTCCAACAATGAAGATGTTTGGCACAGCCATCAACGATGGTTTTGGCGACGTGGAGGAGACTGGCATTCTCATCAACGTGAATGAGATATACGACCAGAAGCGCATTCGCTACATCGACAACTTTGCAAAGGAGCACCCTGAGTTCATCAAGATAACAAGCGGTGCGAACAAGGTGATATACGAGGTGAAGAAGCGCATTGAGAATATTTTGGGATAAGATTATTATAAAACTAAAACATACTTACAATGGCATTTACAAGAATCACAGCTGCAGAGGCTGCAGCACTCATCAAAGATGGTGACAACATTGGTCTTTCTGGTTTCACACCAGCAGGTACACCTAAGGCAGTAACTGCTGAAATTGCAAAGATCGCTCACGCTGAGCATGAGGCAGGTCGCCCATTCCAGATTGGCATTTTCACAGGTGCAAGCACTGGTCAGTCTTGCGACGGCGTGCTCGCTGAAGAAGGCGCTATCAAGTACCGTGCCCCATACACTACAAACGGCAGCTTCCGCAAGAAGGTGAACGCTGGCGAGATTGCATACAACGATATCCACCTCGGCATGATGGCTCAGGACCTTCGCTATGGATTCCTCGGCGAGGTTGACTATGCTATCCTTGAGGTCTGCGCTATCGAGGAAGATGGCAAGGTGTATCTCACTGCTGCGGGCGGTATCTCTCCTACTGTTGCTCGCATGGCAAAGAAGGGCATCATCCTTGAGCTCAACGCTCACCACGCTCCTATGTCGCACAACATTCACGACGTGTATGAGCCACTTGACCCTCCATGCCGCAAGCCTATCATGATTGAGAAGGTGACTGACCGCATCGGTACTCCATACCTCCAGCTCGACCCAAGCAAGGTGATTGGCGTTGTTGAGACTGACCTTCAGGATGAGGCTCGCGACTTCAAGGATGCAGATCCTATCACTGACAAGATTGGCGAGAACGTGGCTAACTTCCTCATGAACGAGAAGAAGCGCGGCATAATCCCTGCTGACTTCCTCCCATTCCAGAGCGGTGTGGGCACTACTGCCAACGCTATCCTCTTCGCTCTCGGCTCTAACCCTGAGATGCCTCAGATGCAGGTTTACACAGAGGTGCTCCAGAACGCTATCGTTGACCTCATGCTTCAGGAGAAGGTGAAGTGCGCTTCTACTTGCTCACTCACAGTCACTAACGACAAGCTCGAAACAATCTACGACAACATGAAGTTCTTCGAGGATCGCCTCGTGCTTCGCCAGTCAGAGATTTCAAACAATGCAGAGGTTATCCGCCGTCTCGGTCTTATCGCTATCAACACAGCTATCGAGGTTGACCTCTTCGGTCATGCTAACTCAACTCAGATCTGCGGCACAAAGATGATGAACGGTATCGGCGGTTCTGGCGACTTCGAGCGCAACGCATTCCTCTCTATCTTCACTTGTCCTTCTGTGGCTAAGGGTGGCATGATCTCTTCTATCGTTCCATTCTGCTCACACATCGACCACACTGAGCATGATGTGAACATCATCGTGACAGAGCAGGGTGTTGCTGACCTTCGTGGCAAGAGCCCAATCGAGCGTGCAAAGGCTATCATCGAGAACTGTGCTCACCCTGACTACAAGCAGCTCCTCTGGGACTACCTCAAGATTTCTCAGAAGGGTCAGTCATGGCACAACCTCGCTGCTACTCACGCATTCCACGACACATTCCTCAAGAAAGGTGACATGAAACTTGTTGATTTTAGCAAGTTTTGCTAAAATCAATAAGTTTGGTGCAGTGCTCGTTTGAGATGAGGTCAACGACAGGAAGACCGAAATCGAAAACGCTAAGCACAAAGGAGTACCAAGGTTGACTTCAGCAAGTTTGCATAAAGAATAAAGTTTGGCGCATAATCATTATTGCGCTGACACATGATAACTAACGCCTTTGGCAGACTCAATCAGTCCGCTAAAGGCGTTTTTGCATTATACATTTTATGAAACTAACCAAACCTTACATACTTTACCTGATCATCACCATCGCCGCTTTGGTTTACAACTGCGTCTTTATGGAGAACGAGCGTAAAGCCAATGAGCATGAATATGCGGAAGCCGAAGCTCCGTATGAAGGACCAGAGGGTCCTAATGCTAATGGTGAACGCGGCGACGTTCATGCTCCCGACGGTTACTATTTCACCAAATACAGGGTGGAGATGCAGGTGCACGCCGACAACACCTACTCTGTGACTGAGCAAATCAGCGTTTATTTTCAGGAAGACAGTCATGGACTTTTCCGCATGGTGCCAACCTCTATGTCTTGCAAGCGCGATTTCTCCGAAGCGCAAGATGGCAGTCAGGTGGTGCAGAAACGCTATGATGTTGGTGTTTACGATGTCAGCGTGTCGGAGGAATTTGTTGACGAGGGTGACTTTGGCAGCGTTCGCTCGCTGCGAATAGGCTCTGCCGACAAACTGATAAATGGTCCGCACGATTACATAATCAAGTACACCTGCGACCTTGGCAATGACGAGATTCCTCAAGGCGATCTCTTCTTCCACTCCGTGCTTGGCACAGGGTGGGATTGCGACATCGAAAACTTCCAGTTTGGCGTGCATTTCGACAACCCGCTCTCCAAGGATGAGCTGGCTAAGCTGCAGGTTTACTGCGGTCCTGAAGGCAGTTCCAAGAACTTCAAAGACCAGATAGTACTCCACATTGACTCATGCAACATAGTGGGTGCAGTAACCAAACTCGCACCTCAAAATGGCGTGACACTCTACATTCCTCTCCACGAAGGCTACTTCTCGGGTGCGACCTACAACTTCTACCCAGCGCTTGCCTGCATTGCCATCACTATTGCCATCGTCATCTTTATCTTTGTGTTGTTCAGGATGTTCCGCCCAAGGAAAGACCACATCACCAAGGTCATCTCTTTCCATCCTCCGAAGAGCATGTCAAGTGCTGCCGTTGGCGCTTTTTATGATGGCAAGGTTGATAATCGCGACATAGTGTCGCTCATTCCGTGGTTTGCATCGTTAGGCATGCTCACCATCGACAACACTGCTGACAATCCGATTCTCCGCAAGAAGTCATCGCCTGATGCCCCAAGAGTCTTTGCCGAAGAGTCGCTTCTCTACAATGCACTTTTTGCCACTAATGACACTCTCGATCTGTCGCAAAAGACTTCTCAGGCTTTTGGCGATGCATGGATAAAGTGCAAGTCAAAGCTCAGCTTCAAATACATAAACGACCTGATACTCTTCGAAAGCAAAACGTTTGAACTGCACTTGCTCGGAGCATTTATCACATCGTTTGCGCTCTGCTGGGGCACATTTGCCGATGATGGATGGCTGATTGGCGGTGTCACAACATTTGTGGCTTTAGTGCTTGCCATGTTCAATCGGTATGTGCGAATTGACACATACACCACAGCCGTAGTAATGGCGTTGGTGAACATCGCCGGGCTCTACGTCTTGGCAATGTTCTATTCGTCCGTATATGCCAACTATCTATATGTGCCACTACCGCTGATGAGCACGCTCCTTGTCCTTATGAGTTTCAGCACAATATTCATCCAACGTCTGTGGTATTACAATCCAAAGCATCTGGAGAAGCTGGGTGTGATACAAGGCTTGGAGGAATTCATCAATACGGCAGAGAAGCAGCAGCTCGAATCGCTTCAAGCAGAAGACGAGCAGTACTACTATCGAATACTCCCATACGCAATCGCATTCGGTCTTGCAGAGAAATGGGCTGATAAGTTCAAAGACCTTTACGTAGCTGAGTCAGAGAATTTTGTAGGAGAGTCAGCAACAAAAAGCATCCATCAGTTTGGAAGAATGGATCGCACTCTCCTCAACACTTCGCATCTCATGTCGGGTGTTAAGATTGCTCATGCTGCAAGAGTGGCAGCTGCGTCACGATCATCTTCAGGCTCCAGCTCATCATCAAGCCGCAGCTACAGCAGTGGCAGCCACGGTCACTCAGGAGGTGGCTCCGGAGGCGGTGGCGGAGGCCGTTGGTAGTTGGGGGAGGAAAACGGAAAACGAAAACTAAAAAACGAAAACGATAACTAAATCGAAAAATCGAGACTCCGATTATTCGATTAATAATAAAAGAAAACAATATACAGCAATGAAATTCATATCATGGAATGTCAACGGACTCCGTGCTTGTGCAGGCAAAGGATTCGCCGACTCATTCAATGCACTTGATGCCGACTTCTTTTGTCTGCAAGAGACAAAGATGCAAGCTGGTCAACTGGACCTCGCTTTCCCTGGCTATCAGTCATACTGGAACTATGCTGAGAAAAAGGGATATTCAGGCACAGCAATATACACAAAACATGCTCCTCTATCTGTTGCTTATGGCATAGGAGAATGGACTGACGATGAAGGAAACAGAGTGACTGACCACGAAGGCCGTGTCATCACCCTCGAATACGATAACTTCTACCTCGTCACTGTCTATACCCCAAACTCTCAAGATGGGCTCAAGCGTCTTGCCTACCGCATGACTTGGGACAACGCATTCCGCGACTATGTCTCGTCCCTCGACAAGACCAAGCCTGTAATAATGTGTGGCGACATGAACGTGGCGCATCAGGAGATAGACCTAAAGAACCCAAAGTCGAACCGTAAGAACGCAGGTTTCACCGACGAGGAGCGTGAACAGTTCACCAACCTCCTTTCTGCAGGTTTCACCGACACCTTCCGCTTCTTCCATCCGCTCGAAACAGACATCTATTCTTGGTGGTCATACCGTTTCTCTGCACGCGAGAAGAACGCTGGCTGGCGCATTGACTACTTCGTCTGCTCGCAGCGCCTTGAGCCTCAACTGCAGAGCGCAAAGATACATACTGACATCTATGGCAGCGATCATTGCCCTGTAGAGGTTGAAGTGGATTTGTAGAACGACAAAACAAGCCTAAAGATAGGCTAATGCTAAATAGACAAAGCAGCTTGCAATGCGTAATCAGTGCATTGCAAGCTGCTTTGTTTTGTTTGTATATCGCGCTGTTAGAAATACTTCTCAAGAATTGTCTTGGCATTCTCATCGCCCATGTCAATTGCCTTTTGGATGTTCTGGCGAGCTGTAGTCTTGTCGCCCTTCTGCAACTGAGCATAGCCAAGGATGCGGTAGGAGTCAACAACATCAGGATTGAGGATGATAGCCTTCTGGCACGCATCAATGCACTCGTCAAGGAGGTTGACGCGGATGCAGATGGATGCTTTCTCTATGTAGTAGAGTACATTGCGTGGGGCAAGGTCGATGGCAGATGTTATGTCGGATATTGCTTGCTGGAACATACGTGCGCTAACTTCAATCTGCGAACGCTCATAGAAGAATTTGTCATTCACCTTGTTGTTCATGAGGTAGCAATACTGGTTATAGTCTTGCACCGCATCACGATACTTGCCGCTGTTGGCATAGAGCTGGCCACGACGAATGATATAGTTGGCAGCGTCAGCAGGCATTGGCTCACCAAACATGGCAATAGCGCTGTCGAGTGGCTCAATCACTGCCGCAACTGAGTCGCCCCTGCTCTCGCGCGCAAGACTGATGGCATAGAGGTACGAAGGCGACTTGCCCTCACCCTGATTGAGAGCCTCGTAAATAGAGATCGCTCCGTCATAATCATTCTTGCCAGAGAGAATCTGCGCCTTTAGAATCTTGTATTTGCCATCGGAAGCAGTCTTTTGATCTGCATCGGCATTTTTGGCTTGGTTCAAGTCTATGGCTTTGTCAATATATGAAAGAGCAACATCGAATGTCCACTTATCGTATGCAGGCTCTGGCTGAAGAGTCAGCTTGTCGTAGATGGCAGATGCAACATTGAAGTTTCCGCTGCTCTTGTCCTCCACCAGCGAGAGATACTTTTGCAAGTCAGCCTCAGCATCGTCGAAGCGAAGCAAGTCGATGAGCGGAGTGGCACGGCGCATGTAACCTTCGGCATTCTGAGGGAAAGTGCTGACGAAACGATTCATCATGTCCATATACTCATCATTGCCCGTCGTGCGTGACTTGAAATACACATACACAAGCGCCTCTTCTGCTGTGTCAGGCAAGCCCTTTGGCAAGAAGATATTGCCAAGAGCAACGGATGCTGAGCGAGTTGGAATAGCCTCCATCTTGAGCAACTCGCGATAGCGAATATCCATCACATAACTCTTCTCTCCAATAGGAGCATGAAGAATGCCCGCAACGGCTCCATCCACCGTGAACACAGGACAGCCAATGAGTTTGCTGTCAAGCGTCTTTGCAAGCCCGTAATACACATACTTGCCATTGATCATCGATGTGTCCGCTACAGCAGAAACGTCATTGTCCATCGAGGCAGAATTAGAATATCCCAAGGCATAAAGCGTAGCGCCCTTCGACTGAGGAGCGTTCACCACATTCAGCACAGCGTTTCCCTTCGTATTAACGCGGAAACGCACAAGGGAATAAGAGTCGTCAGCACCAAGCACGCAATCCACATCGTACTGCTTGCCTTGAGCATCAATTGCTGTTGCCTTGTATGCTCCCTTGAACACGCTGTAGTCAGCAATCGCCTCACCATTCTGCCCCACATAGAATGCTGTGCCCTGATGGAGCAAGTTGCCTTGCTTGTCGTATGTATTGACGGAAATGATGCCCTTCTGCACCTTCTTCGCAAACTTTGGCTGAGCAAAAGAATGAAGGGCGAAGAAAGGAGATATGAGTATTAATAATGCTATGAGAATTTTTTGCATGTTATGAGTTCGTGAGTTTTATATTAATGAGTTTATAAATTCGTAATTTCTTTGGGAGGGTGAGCTGAGGGGCTCTGCTACCAGCTTCCGCAGCCGCCGCCACCGCCGCCGCCACCAGAGAATCCACCGCCGCTACTTGACGATGAGGAAGAAGAATCGTGACTGATGACCTGTATGTCGTGCATAGCGGAAGACATAAAGCTCTGGGATAGATTGTGGTTGAAGAGTAGAGTATCGCAATTCACTGAAGAATGGTACCAGTCAGGACGCTCCATGTCGATATTCTTGAAAAGGTCTGACCACTTATCCGTCAGGCCGAATACCATAGCGAATGGAAGCACCTTGTAATAGTACTCAGGATCTGTCTCCTGCAACGATTCAAGCTGAGGCTTCTCTGCTGTTTCGATAAATTCCTTCAATCCGAGCAACTTGCCCATCATATCGGTTCGATACTGTGTGTTGATTATGTATCTGCTTGACAATTCCACCACAATGAATGTGCCTACAAACATCACAATCACGAGCGATTCTGTCAGCAAAGAACCATTGTCATCATTCGTAAAGTACGTGATGAACAATGCGCCTACTATCAGCATCGCCACCAGACGGATGACGAACGAAACCACGTGCATCCATTTTGCATCCATGAACTGCATGGTTCTTCCATATTCTTTCCACATCCAGCCCAAGAAAGCAGGCAGCAACCATACGCAGAATGCCATAAGCAAAGCAAAGCCATCAAAATACGCAACAGGATAGCTGAGGCAGAACATCAGAGTGCTTGTTGCAGCAAGCAGCAGAAGCATCCATATCTTGCCACTCATGTGCGTAAGGCTTTTCTTGCCAGAGAACATCTTCTCCAATGCCACCTTCACCATGTTGTACGATGTTGGCTTCTCGCCTATCGAGTCGAGCATGACTTCAGTATTCTTTTCAAAGAGCAAGTCCATAAACTTCTTCTGGTAATTAGGCGCATCAGATGGCAATTCGCACTTCTTGATGAGCTTGAGCTTAGCATGCTTGCCCACTCTGCCTTTATCATCTGGCTTCTCTTCGATGTCAATATACCCCTTTCCTGCCCACCAAGGCAAAAGCGAGACGATGTCAACCGTATCTACTGTTTCATCAATGATTGTACCAACCTCTGCGCTGCTTATGTCGTTTGGAGGGTAGAACTCAATAGACTTTGTGAGGTGAGGATGCTTCATCCTGAGTTCCTGAATAAGTATCATCAGTATGAGGAACAAAGAGATGCCAAACAAGATAACGCAAGGAACTGGAGATACGCTCTTTGCGCCTACGTAATACCCCTCAGGAAGGATGGCAAACAAGCTCACCGTATGGAGAGGCTCGATGTCATCAGCGTATCCCATCAGCACATTGTCCTTGAACTGTATTGCCACATTCTCTGCTTCTTCTGACTCGCCATACTTGCCATAATATACGTATAGATTGTCGAGGAAATCAGGGTCAAGCGTCTTGTCAAACTTCATCCTGAAACTGAAATGATTGATTGGCACATAGCAATAAGCAGGCAGAAGCGTGTGATAGAGGAAGTCATAAGAATCTATTCTATCCTCAGGATACACAAAAGTGTAATGTATGATGTAGGTCTGGTCGCCAATCACTGTGGAATTTTCGCTGCCAATGCGAATCACGGTGTTGTCGTCTTGGTCTTCCACATCAAAATCCCATCCATCCACCTTCACATTATTGATGTCGCAAACATAGTCGAGCGTCCTGTAGCCCTTTGTCTGGCTCTCATCATCCACATTCCACTTGAACGTGTAGGGAACATACCTGTAGAAGCCATGACGCTGCTCCGTGAAGGTCAGGTCAACAGTCTCTGTCACATCGTACACATTATTCTCATGCACAGTCAGATCCACATGATAGTTGCGGATATAATATCCGCCATCGTCTGCCAAGAGCACTTGTGGAACAAAGGCAAAGAGCAATAACAGATATTTCAAAAACGTATTTTTCATCTATTTTCCTTGCAATTATTAAATCTCTATTGACTGCACCTGACGCTCTCTTTCGTCGGCAGCAAACATAGGCATTGCCTTGAATCCGAACATGCCTGCCACGATGTTGCCAGGCACAACCTCGCACTTATTGTTGAACTCTCTCACGCTGCCATTGTAGTATCGGCGAGAGAAAGCGATGTCATCTTCTATCTTTGTCAATTGTCCTTGCAGTTCCAGAAACTGCTTGTCTGCCTTCAACTCTGGATAGCTCTCTACAACAGCGAAGATGTGAGTCAAAGCATCGCTGATGCGAGTCTCTTTGTCCAGCTGCTCTTTCAATCCCACACCGCTGCGAGTATTGGTAAGCTGTTCCAGCGTGCTTGCCTCATGCACAGAATAACTCTTCACCACAGCTACAAGGCTTGGCACTAAGTCGAAACGAAGCTTCAGGTACACATCCATAGTGGAAAAAGCTTCCCTCACCTTGTTGCGAAGCGAAACAAGGCTGTTGTACACATAAATAATATATATGCCCAGAATAACAACGATGGCAATTAAAACTGTAGATGTCATGTCTTTGTTTATCAGTTTATGAGTTTATTAGGTTATGCGTTTTTTATTCTTGAAATATAAACATCATAGGATCATCTAACTCCCCATCAATGCATAATCAGCGCTCTTGCATTGTCCAAAGCAGCCTGAGTCAATGTCTCTCCGCTCAGCATGTGAGCAAGCTCTTGCACACGCTCTTCATACCCAAGCTCTACGATATGGCTGACCGTAGCCTCCTCCTTATCCTCCTTGTACACTCTGTAGTGATGACTGCCAAGACCTGCAATCTGAGGCAAATGCGTGATGCTTATCACCTGACGGTTCTGATCGCCCATCTCCTTCATTATCTTTGCCATCTTCTCGGCTATGCTGCCTGACACGCCTGTGTCTATTTCATCTAAAATGATGGTTGGCAACTTCACCGCACCAGCAATAAGAGCCTTGAGCGAAAGCATGACACGAGCTATCTCACCGCCTGATGCTATCTGGCTCACAGGCTTCAATTCACCACTCTTGTTTGCATTGAACAAGAACTGCACAGAGTCTATGCCTGCGGAAGTTGGTTCTGTAGTTTCTATCTCCACCTTGAAGCGCACATTCGGCATGCCCAAAGGCAGCAACTTCTCCACCATCGCCTTCTCCACCATTGCAGCTGCACTGCGTCGCTGCTTGCTCAACTTGCCAGCCATATCCATCACCTTGCCATACTGCGCTTCTTTCTTCTGACGGAGTTCCTCTATGAAGTCGTCAGAGTTTTCAATTCTCGACAACCTCTCTTCCAATTCCTTCTGCAAGGCTATCAACTCTTCCACCGAATCCACATTATGTTTCTTCAGCAAAGTGTATATCGTATTCAAACGGTCGTTCACCTGTTCCAAGCGCTGCGGATTATACTCCACATCATCTGCCTGCGACTCAATCTCGCTTGCTATGTCCTTCAGTTCTATGTAGCAAGAGTCAAGCCTGCTGACCAGTTCCTCGGCAGAAGGGAACACTCTCAGCACGCCATTCAGCTGGGCAATGCCCTGCTTCACCATCTGCACAGCATCCATTCCCTCGTCCGACTGCAGGTTGCTTAATGCCCCATACAGTGCCGACTTGATGTCCTCAGCATGCTCCAATGTCTCTGCCTCTTCCTCCAATTCCTCCTGCTCACCCTCTTTCAAGCTTGCTTCAGCCAACTGATCTGCCTGAAACTTCAGATAATCCTCATCGTCCCTATTCTTTTTCGACTCCTCTATTGCCTCGTCCAGCTGCTTGCACAGCGACTTGTACGTCTTGTATTCATTCTTGTATTCAGCCACGATATCTGCGTCGCCTGCCATAGCATCCAGCATTCCCAGTTGGAAATCCTCTTTGCCAAGCAGCAAGTTCTTATGCTGCGAATGCACATCAATCAACTGCTCGCCTATCTCTTTCAACTGCGCAAGCGAAGCTGGCGTGTCATTGATGAATGCACGCGACTTGCCCGCTGCCGTCAGCTCGCGACGAATGATACACTCCGATCCATCAAAGTCAAGGTCATTCTCTTCAAAGAAATCTGCCATCTCATATTTCGTCACATCAAACGTAGCCTCTATCACGCACCTCTTCTCGCCTGCCTTGATGCTCTTGCTATCTGCTCTCTGGCCCAACAGCAGTCCTATCGCTCCAAGAATGATAGACTTGCCCGCACCTGTCTCACCCGTGATGACTGAGAACCCTGAGTACAAGTCTATATCTAATTGCTCTATCAGAGCGTAATTCTCTATATGTAAGTTTTTTAGCATGAGAGCCCTCTTTTTTATTTCTTAATCCTATTCCAATAACTATTCTGACTCGCATTGATATTGCTAACGATGTCATACACCGACTGCTTCTCCTTCTCTGTGCCGTGACCAGAATAGATATTCACTATCTCATCGCGCTTGAAGTCGGTGAAGATCTGAGGCAGCAACGACAGCGGCTTATTGCTATGCGCTTCCTTCAGCATCTCCAGAGCCTCAGTCACTGCAGTACGACCACGATCCACATTGTTTGCCATTTCGTCCAGCCCCAGTCGGTGATACTTATACTGCATCTGTCGCAAAGGCTCAAGCGACGATTCCATGTAGTTGTTGATTATCGCATGACGATTCTTGTCGCTATCGAAAGCTTTCCAACCAGGGTCACCTAAGGTCTGCGCACTGTTCACAATGCTCTCCACCACATGCAGCACCTCCGTTCCGCCAAGCGGCGACATAGTGTCGAGACTCATGCCAATGAAGAAATAGGCATAATAGCCCAGCAGAGCTGTGAGGTTGTTGTCCAGATTATTCTCATTGAACTCTAATGGTTCATTCTCCTGATAGATGAAGTTGAAGCTCTCATCCTTCATTGCAAACACCGTGGTGCTATAGTTGGAGTTGAATACGGGCCTCGTCAACTGAAACTGCAAGTCGGCAGTGAAAGCGTTTGCCGAGGCATCGTACTTCTTCACGGTGATGGTCATGGTGCAGTCTATCCTCTCCACCTTCTGAAACTGCAAGTCTGTCCATGAACGGTTGTTCATGAAGTCTCTGATAGCCGTTTCCAATGTCTCGAACACGCTCGTGTTTGTACCTTGCACCTGCGTGTGCACAACCTTCACCTGGCAGTTCAGTTCCTGAGCGCTAACTGCTGCGCTCCAAAGCATCACTGCCAATAAAGCTGATATGACCTTTATGCCTCGCATACTTTCATTTATTATTTTTCACTTAGCAACCTCAACCAGTCGGTCGATAATATCCTTTGCCACTTCTGGCTTTGGCTTGAGCGGATACTCAGTCTTGCCATCTATGGTGATGATCGTAATCTTGTTTGTATCCGTTCTGAAACCTGCACCCTTGTCGTTTAAGCTGTTCAGCACGATGAAATCGAAGTTCTTGCGCTGCAGCTTACCCTGAGCGTTCGACTCTTCGTCGTTGGTTTCAAGCGCAAATCCCACCAGCACCTGATCTTGGCGCTTTATCTTGCCGAGCGATGCCGCGATGTCTTGCGTTGGCTTGAGTCGCACCACCATGTCGTCGCCTTTGCGCTTTATCTTCTGGTCGGCAGTCACCTCTGGGGTGAAATCTGCCACTGCTGCGCACAGAATGGCAGAATCCATCTCAGGATAGATGTTCATGCTTGCTTCATACATCTGCTGTGCCGACTCAACGTCTATGCGATGGATGTTAGGATGAGAGAGTTTCATTGTAGTGGATACTGGCCCGCAAATGAACTCTACCTGCGCACCCCTATTGGCGCATTCCTCAGCAAGCGCAAAGCCCATCTTGCCAGACGAGTAGTTGCCTATGAAACGAACCGGGTCAATCTTTTCGTATGTAGGTCCTGCTGTTATCATCACCTTCTTACCCACAAGGTCCTTGCCGCAGTTATCGTTTTCGTTTCCGTTTTCGTTATCGTTAAAAAACGCTTCCAGCTGAGCAACGATATTCTCAGGCTCTTCCATGCGTCCCTTACCCTCAAGCTTGCTGGCAAGGAATCCCGTGCCAGGCTCAATGATGTGGTTGCCGTATGATTGCAGAGTCTTCAAGTTGTTCTGAGTGGAAGGATGAGCATACATGTCCAGATCCATTGCAGGAGCAATGAATACTGGTGCTTTCATTGACAGGTATGTAGTGATGAGCATATTATCAGCTATGCCATTTGCCATCTTGCCGATGGTGCTCGCTGTGGCAGGAGCAATGAGCATTGCGTCTGCCCAGAGACCAAGATCCACATGACTGTTCCATGTACCGTCACGCTGCGAGAAGAACTCACTGACAACAGGCTTGTGAGTTAGGGCAGAAAGCGTGATAGGAGTGATGAACTCCTTGCCAGCAGGAGTGATGACAACCTGCACCTCCGCCCCCTTCTTGATGAGTTGGCGAATGATGAGGCAAGACTTGTATGCAGCAATGCTGCCTGTGATGCCCAATACTATTTTCTTACCTTGTAACATCCTACTTCTTGTTCTTTGAAGTCAAATAAACCTTATTTAACACTTGCTTTGTATTCTGCGCAAAGTCACCCTGCATCATCCAGCTGTAGTAGCTTGGCTCGACACGGAGAACGTCAATCACGCGCTTGCCTTTGTGCTTGCCAAAATTGAAGAGCACCTCGCCCTTGTCGTTGTATATCATGCGTCCTGCAAAGTCGGCATTGTTGTTCATCTTCGAGTATTCGGCAAGGAAGTTCACGTCGTTCTGCAAGTCGTTTGGATAGCGATCCAGCTGCGCCTCAAGCACTTCGAGCGTAGCGCGCGTGTCGGCAAAGGCAGAATGGGCATTCTCCAGATCCTTGTTGCAGTAGTACTTGTAGGCTGCAATGAGCGTGCGTCGCTCCAGCTTGTGGTAGATGTTCTGCACGTCTATGCACTTGCGCTTCGTCACATCAAAGTTCATCTGCAAGCGAAGGAACTCCTCGCATAGAAGCGGAATGTCGAACTTGTTGGAATTGAATCCTGCCAGGTCACATTCATCAAATGTCTCGAAGAGTTCTTTGGCAACATCCTTAAACATCGGGCAATCAGCCACATCTGCATCCGTTATGCCATGCACCTCTGTAGATGACTCAGGTATATGCATGCCAGGATTGATACGCATCGACTTAGATTCCTCATTGCCATTCGGAAAAACTTTGATGTAGCAAAGTTCCACAATGCGGTCCTTTGCTACATCAACGCCAGTTGTCTCTAAGTCGAAAAATATGATAGGTTTAGAGATATTTATTTTCATAATGGAGATTTAGTTTCTCACTTTTTCTTTAGGAAGACCTGAGCGGAGCTTAGTCATTAAGCATCATTGGCATCAGCAGCATCAGCAGATCCTCATTCTCTTCTTGCTCAGCTGGAGTGATCACGCCAGCGCGGCTTGGGTCGGCAAGTTCGAGGATGATGTCCTGGCTCGACATGCTGTTGAGCACATCGATGAGGAAAGGACCATTGAAGCCAATGCTCATTGACGTACCATTATACTCACACATGATGTGCTCCTCTGCGCTTGTAGAGAAATCAAGGTCTTGTGCCGACACGGTGAGCGTGTTATTGTCCACATGAAGCTTGATGAGCGAGCTGCTCTGACTGGCAAACACACTCACGCGACGAAGAGCGCTGATGAAAGCGAGGCGGTCAACAGTCACGCGGAATGGGTTGTCGTTCGGAATCACTGAGTTGTAGTTTGGATAGCGTCCCTCGATGAGGCGGCAGCTGATGTCGTAGTCAGAGAGAAGCACCTCAGCATTGCGGTCGTCGAAGCGCACGATTGCCTCGCCTTCTGCTTTTGGCAACACAGCCTTGAGCAGAAGAGCAGGTTTCTTTGGCAAGATGAATGAAGATGGTTCGTCTGCATGAACAGACAGCGCGCGGTCACGCACAAGTTTATGACCATCGCTTGCCACGAATGTGATGCAGTCCTGAGCCATGTCGAAATACACGCCATTCATCTGAGGACGAAGTTCGTCGTCAGCTGCAGCGAAGAGCGAGCGGCTGATGCCATTCAGCATCACCTGGCTGTCAATAGAAGTGCTGCGTGAGTAGTCACCCATGCCTGCTGGCACAGGATATTCATATCCATTCTGACCGATGAGGTTGTACTTTCCATTCTGGTAGTTGATCTCAATCGCAAATGTATTCTGATCCACATTGAATGTGATAGGCTGCTCTGAAATCTCCTTGATGGAGTTGATGAGCTGCTTCGACTCGATGGCAAACTTACCCTCGCCATCCACGTCAGTCACATCAATTCTTGTTGACATTGTTGTCTCACTGTCAGATGCTGTCAACTTCAGCAATCCGTCCCTGAGGTCGAAAAGTATGCAGTCGAGAATTGGCAGAGCATTCTTCGAACTCTGCACTCGACTTATAGTCTGCAAGCGATTGCAGAGCGTTGTGCTTGATACATTAAATCTCATTGTGCGTAAATTATATTATTTAAGCACAAAGTTATGAATACTTTTGGAATAAAAGAAAAAAAAGGATAACAAAAATGCTCTATTTCTAAAAAAAGCAGTACATTTGTAGTCCAAATGCTCAATATGAGGGTAAAGGTTAAAGATTAGAGGTTAAAGGCGAAAGAAAATGCACCTTTGTTCCTGCCGTCACAAAAGCCCACGCCAGAGCCAAAAAGAAACAAAAACTCAAGAACACTAAAAACTAAAAACTCATATATATGGAATTTACAGGAAGAATTATCGCTGTGCTTGAAGCGCGCAGTGGCGTTGCCCGCACCACTGGCAACCCATGGATGATGCAGGACTATGTCATCGAAGAGACTGTTGGTCAGTACCCAAAGCGCATGTGCTTCAACGTATTTGGCGAGGACAAGATTAAGGCAATGAACATTCAGGTTGGCCAGGAACTCACAGTGTCATTTGACGTCAACGCACGCGAGTACCAGGGACGCTGGTACAACGACATCCGCGCATGGAAGGTAGAGCCAGCCGCACAGGCTGCCGCTGCACCTATGGCTCCAGCCGACCCAGTGGCACCATTCCCACCAGCACAGGCTGCTGCGCCAGCCGCACCTGCAGTTAGTTTCGAGGCAAGCGCCGACGAAACTTCTGACCTGCCATTCTAATCAATCGTCATTGGCAGTAAAAAGAAAAACAAGCCGTCCTCCGCAGGGCGGCTTGTTTCGTTTAGCATAAAGAAATGCAAGAGGGAACCGAAACTCGACGAAGTCAAACGTTCCCTCTTGCATTTTTAGAAAAATGTAACTAACGTGAATTCGATGAATTGTTTTCATGCCTTCGGCCAATTAGAAAAAACAAAAGAAAACAAAAGGAAAACCATAATGTTTTTTCTTGTTTTTGTTCCTTGGTGAATCTTAGTTGACGAGTTTGATAATCTATCTACTGATTGGAATTATTGATTTGCAAGAGGGATGCCCCCCTTGTGCATTCTGCAGTTGATTCATCGACAATATACATTGTCAACTTTTCTGCATTAACACGCATCTTTGTGTATTTTACATGAGAAACATTTTCAAGCGTCTTAAACGGCTGTGATGTTAAATAGTTTTGTATTATTTCACCATCGGCATCATTTAGGTCAATTAGTTCTGCAATACTATTTATGTATGTCATAATTGTCAGCGTATCATAAGAACTGATACTGTTTACATAAGTTCCTCCTTTATAGTACAAAATGATATAATATCCAGCCGCATCATTAAGAACGCTATGCTTTGTTTTGAAACAATTCACAAATAACGTTTTGCCTTTTATGTTAACTATATTAAATAACGCATCTGGCAAATTGTCCAATTGTGTCCAATTATCAATATCTTCTTCTGGCATTTCAGATGAGTTTCGTATTAGCGAACGATGACATACACACATTCTTTTAAACCATACGTTTAATGAGTATAGAAAATTATTGTTGTCAATTTGAATAACCGACGGCTTGCCATTTGTATTGATATTTTCAGATATAAACGTGTACATTATCTATTACCTTTAGGATTTCTACTATGATTCTCTCCTGTAAAATCCATTTTCTCTTTCAAATGTGTTACTTGTTTGCGCAACTTTTCAAGTAACTGTTTTTCCTCTGGAGTCTTATTTATTTTACTGCTTAATTTACTAAAGTTTCCCACCTTAATATACCTTCTAATGATTTGATTTTTAACATTAATTGCCATTAATTAGACATTAACCTTTAGCATTCGGCGTAGCCAATTTGTCATTAATAACTTATCAATTTGTTTGTCTGTAACTATTCAGGCCATTATCGCAAAACTACTTTTGGAGATTTAACATTTTAGAGTAAAGTGTTAAAATTTCTC
>JAZRYI010000122.1:0-27890 GCA_045600665.1 Bacteroidaceae bacterium | reverse complement strand
ATTCTACGTTCTTCTTTGTTGCCATATGCTCATCAATTAAAGGTCGTGGCGACAAAGGTAATCAAAATCTGCGACATACGTGCTGATGGTGATCACTTTTCATTCCCTTTGACGAGCCGAAGGCCTCATGCACGTTTCATAATATAATGTCGTTTTCTGCATCATCAAGGGGTCAGACCCCTTGATGATGTATATTATCGTTTCTGCCAAATCAGTCGTGTGGTGAGGTCATCTCCTCCCATGCTCTCTACAGCTTCGAGATAGTGTGGACGGTTGATTCTCTGCACGATGGCTGGATACTTGAAGCGGAATGGCATACAGTTGCCAGGATCAACGCCTGGACCTGTTGGCACATCAGGATAACCTGTGCGGTTGTACTCAAACCACTGCTGATAGTCGATGAAGAAGAGAGCGTAGAACTTCTGTTCCATGATGCGCTTGAGAGTGCCATCGTAGGCAGCTGCTGGATTGCTGAAATAGTTTGTTGGCATGCTTACACCCCATTGTTCCACGGCGGCTGTCACAGCTTGCTCGTACAGCGACTGTGCATCGGCTGCGATTATGCCTCGCTGAGCCAGCTCTGCCTTGATGAAGAGCACTTCGGCATAGGTCATGAGGGCAATGCGCTGCGGAGCTGTGGCAAGGTTGTCGGCATTTGGAGCTGATCCACTGATAGTTGGGGTATAGAGATAACCGCTTTCGATGCCTACATAGCTTGACACAGAGTTGCCATCCTCATCATAGTTGCTTGCCTTTCTTGCAAATACTGGCAGTCGTGGGTCATCCCACTCGTTGAGTTTGTCGATGAAAAACTCTGACAGCTGCTTGTAGGACGAGAGGTCGGAAGGTCGCACCATAGGAGCCTCGTAAGGTGCGATGCCCGAGATGGACACGAAAGCGCCATCCTCGTTGGAAGCAAACACCGGGTACTTCTTCGGATTGTCACACATCTCCTTCAGCTTTGCTTTAGCATCGAGACCATCCACGTCGAGCACTCTGAGCAGAGCTCTCATGCGCAGTGAGTTGGTGAACTTCTGCCACTTGAGCATGCCGTCCTTGTCGCTGCCGCTGCTGCAATAGATGAGGTCGCCATTGTCGTTGAACTGCAAGCCTTTCGCTGCATCGTAGAGGGAGTTTGCTCGGTCGAGAGAGTCGATGATTGCCTTGTACACCTCCTTCTGTGTGTCGAACTTAGGATAGTACAGCTGATTGTCGCCCTGACAAGCCTCCTGCATAGGTATGTCGCCAAACGACTCTGTCAGAGTCTCGTACATCCAGCATTGGAGAGTCAAGCCAATAGCCTGATAGTTGTCTGCCTCAGCCCTCACGCCACTTTCGTAGATAGCCTTAGCATTGGAAATCCATTTATAGTATGTGGTCCATGCGCCATCGCCAGCAGTGTCGGTAAGCTTGTACCAACCCACACCTCCTGTGGAATTGGTGGTGACGAGACACTGCATGAGCTGGAAGGTGAAGCTGTTGTAGCGATTCCATGTGTAGCAACCCATGTTGTAGGTGACTGGGGTGAGGAAACTGCCAGCATTGGCAGCATTCATTCTTGTTGGGTCGGTGTTCGTCTCGTCCATCGACTCGCATGAAGCGAACGTCATTGACAGTGCAAGCGATCCGTATATCAATATTTTTTTCAAATTCATAAGACTTTCTGTTTTAGAATGATACTTTCAGATTAACTCCAAATGAACGTGTGGAAGGGAGCGAACCAACCTCAACTCCGTTGACGAGCGACTTACCGCTGAGCGATGCTGTCTCTGGGTCGAAGAGAGGGTAGTCTGTGATGCAGAGAAGGTTGCGCCCATACACGCCAAGCGATGCATTGGCAATGAAGGTGTGGTCGAGCCACTTCTTTGGCACAGTGTAGTCGAGACGCAGCTCACGCAGTTTCAGATAGTCACCCTTGAACGAGTTTGTCTCCACATTTGCTATGCGGTAATACTCCTTGTAGTAGCTCTCCAGACTCACGATCTTGGTGTTCTTGCTGTAAGTGCCGTCACCATTGTCCACCACTCCTGGGGCTATGCAATACACTCCCTCCACAGGCGCTATGCCTTGTGCCTCGAAGAGTGAGGCTACTTCTGGATTCTGTACGTCAAGATAAAGGTCTGTGCCAGGCAGACGACCGTTGAGCGTCTCCTTCAGCTTGCCCTGTTCACACATCTTGTGGTGGCTCTGCGAGTAGATGATGCCACCCACTTGACCGTCCCACGACATTGACATGCGCCAGTTCTTGTAGCGGAGCGACATGTTGAGTCCGCCGTTCCAGTCAGGGAGCGATGTGCCAACATACTCCATCTCATCTGGACGAGCTGGCAAGCCTGTGGCATCGACAATCATCTGTCCCTCGCCATTGCGCTTGAGCTTATATCCCCAGAGGTCGCCTGTTGTGCCACCCACAGTGCCGATGATGCTCACATTGCTACTCACGTATGAGCCAATCACCTGTTGCTCGTCGGCAAACTCAGAGAGCGACTCAATCTTGTTGCGGTTGCGCGACCAAGTGAGAGTGGTGTTCCATTCCCAGTCCTTGTTCTTGATTAGTGTGCCACGCAGGGCGACCTCCGCACCTGTGTTGCTCACACAGCCAGAGTTTATCGTGCCTGTGGTGTAGCCTGTAGTTGGATCGTAAGGAGCAGAGAGAATCTGGTTCTTAGTGTTGTTCCTATAGAATGTCACATTGAGGGCAAGCCTGTTCTTGAATGCGTGGAAATCCACACCGCCTTCCCAACTTGTCTGCATCTCAGGCTTTAGGTCAGCGCTGAACAATGTGCTTGGCTTGACAAGCGAACCAGCGAAGTCGCTTGTGGTGTAGTATGCTGCTGTCTTGTATGGGTCGGTGTCGTTGCCCACCTTTGCCCACGAGCCACGCACCTTGAGCAAGTCAATCCATTCTGGCATCTTCACAAACTCATTCACGATGGCACTGAGGCTGACCGATGGGTAGAAGAACGAGCGGTTTGCCTTTGGCAGCGTTGACGACCAGTCGTTGCGTCCTGTCACATCGAGGTAGAGCATCTCCTTGTAGGCGAAATTGGCTGTGTAGTAGAGTGAGTTCACGCGTTTCTTGCGGATGGTAGTTGTCACGGCAGGATCGCTGATGCCGTTCGACATTTTATACACACCCGGTGTGTTGAGACCAGTCACAGCCGACGACAAGAGGTCGTAGTAGCTGGTCATCATGTTGCCGCCAGCAGAAGCGTTGACGTGCAGACCATTGGCGAAGGAGTTGTGGTAGGTGAGAAGGAAGTCGCTATTTGCCTCATAGTCAAAGATGTTCTGCTTCTTGAAGAAACCAGTAGGAGTCACCTTGTCGTCCCACGGACGGTGCTGCTCCTGCATCTGTCCTGTCATCTGGATGCCCGAGCGAACCATCAGGTCGAGGTTACGGCTGATTTCTAAGTTGGCAGATGCCGAGCCATTGAAACTGTGTTTCTGCGATGGGTTCTCGTTCTCGTTCAGAAGGACGTAGATGTTAGGCAGATAGCTTGAGAACGGACGAATCTGCTTAGTGTCAGTGTTGCCCTTTGTCCACATAGGCTTGAACCATTCGAGGTCGAAGTTTGGATTCATGAAGATCATCCAATAGGCAATGCTGTTGCTGTTGTAGCTGAGCGAAGGCGTATTGTCGGAGTTGCGGAAAGTGTATGTCGCCTTGCCATTGATCTTCAGTCGCTTGCTCAACTGACGGTTGCCAGAGAAGGTAGCCGTGATGCGCTCATAGCCCGAGTTAGGCAGAATCCACTCGTTCTGCTGATAGGTCAAGCCGAGGCGCAGGTCGCCCTTGTCGTCAGCACCTGAGAGAGAAAGGGAGTGAGTGGTGGTGTGACCCGTCTTGAAGAGCCCCTTTATATTATTAGTGTATGGTCGCCATAAGGTTGGCTCTGCGCCACCGTCTTCAGTTTCAGGATCGTACTGCACAAACATCTGACCATCAAATCGTGGTCCGAACGCAGAGCTTGTGCCACTTGTCTTCGACAGACCATTCTGCTTCAAAAACGAGTAGTACATCTGTCCAGGCCATTCTGTCTTGGCAGAGCCTATGTTTGACGACACACCCTGCCCGAACTCGTACTGATAGTCAGGAAATTGTGCTGCCTCTTCCCACGAATTGCTGAAGTTGTAGGTCACGCCAAGCCCCTTCTTTGCCTTCTTGCCTCGCTTAGTTGTCACCATCACCACGCCGTTTGCAGCTCGCGAACCATAGAGGGCAGATGCCGTTGCTCCCTTCAGAATCTGGATGCTCTCAATGTCGTCTGGGTTGATGTCGGAGAATCCGTTGCCATAATCCACCGAACCTTCAGCCGAAGAGCCAGCACCGTAGCTTGTGCCAGGGTTGTTCATTGGGCTCGACATTGGCACTCCGTCCACCACGATGAGCGCACCGTTACCATCTATATTCATTGAGGCATTGCCACGAAGCACAATCTGAGTTGATGACATAGGACCACCAGCTGTTGACACGTTCAGTCCAGGCACCTCGCCTTGAAGCGTAAGCGACCAGTTGTTAGGATTTGTTGCAGTCACATCATCGCCTCCTATCTTCTGCGTAGCATATCCAAGCCCTCTCTCCTCGCGCTGGATGCCGAGGGCTGTTACCACTACGTCATTGATTTCTACTGTTTCTTCATCAAGTTTCACGTTGATGTCATTCTTCCCAGTGTAGGACACCTTCTTTTTTCTGAAGCCAATGTAGCGGAACTCCAGATGGTCCTTCGAAGTCAGGTTGGTGACGGACTTGATAGTGTAGTGACCATCAATGTCTGTAACTGTACCATTCTTAGTCTGACCATTGATTGTGACCGTGGCTCCCGTGATAGGTTCGCCATCCTTGTCGGTAACCCTACCTTTAATCATTACCTGGGCTACCATGCTCGGCGCTATACTTGCTAACGCCACAGCAAATAAACATCTTAAAAATTTCTGCATAAAAAGTTTGATTAAAACCATTTCAATCACACCTGTTCCTATTATTAGCCCTGCTATTTCAGCAAGACTCTGGACGATGCAATTGTTCTTGTTCCAGTTTAGCGCTAAAAACTTTCACGGTGCAAAGGTATTGCGACGTTATTACACCGTTATTACAGAGGTTTTAAAAAATTGTTACAGTTACGAAACTGCCATTGCCTAAAAGCAATACTCCTGTTATTTGTTTGTTATTTTTCAGCTTTAAATTTGTACAGAATCATAAAAGTGCGTAACTTTGCGACAGAGTATCTTTACGAAAGCAGTAAGGCGGCATAATCACTAACCAAATAATCACATAAATCGTGTGAACCAAGAAACTATTGCAGCTGCGGACTCCCAGAAGAAGCTGTATGCACAGCCACAAAGAGCCTTAGTGGGATATGTGGACGTGGATTGGTTCCACTTTGAAAAAAATAAAACAGTATGAAAAGAAATATCTTTATAACTGTATTGGCAATGGTGGCACTAAGTGTGAACGCGCAGGTGTTCACCATTGCTCGTAATGGAAAGAATGTGGATGTTGTCACAGCAGAGAACGAGTGGGAAGGCGTGAGCATTGCCGCCAATAATCTGCGTGATGACATACAGACGGCATACGACGGAGCGTTGCAGATGTCGGAGGCAATGGGCTCGATAGTGATTGGCACTATTGGGCATAGCGAGTCGATAGACAAGCTGGTGGCTGATGGCGTTGTCAATGTGGATGACGTGAAGGGCAAGTGGGAGAGCTACGTGATAGAGCAGAAGGGAAATAGGCTCATCGTGGCTGGCAGCGACCGTCGTGGCACTATCTATGGCGTGTATGAGGTGAGCCGCCGCATTGGCGTCTCGCCTTGGGCATGGTGGGCAGATGTGCCAGTGAAGAAGCAGAAGATGCTGAGCGTGAGCGGTGCGAGATACGTGAAGGCATCGCCAGCGGTGAAGTATCGTGGCATATTCATCAATGATGAGGACTGGGGCATGCAGCCTTGGGCAGCCAAGAACTATGAGAAAGAGCTTGGCGACATTGGCCCGAAGACATACGAGCGTGTGTGCGAACTGATTCTCCGCTTGGGCGGCAATATGGTTGCTCCTGCCATGCACGACGTGACGGGCGCGTTCTACACTCATCCAGAGAGCAAGGTGGTGGCAGACAAGCTGGGAGTGATAATCACTACAAGCCACTGCGAACCAATGCTGTTTAACAACAACTTCAAGGCAGAATGGGACTCGCAGCGCGATGGAGAGTGGAACTACCGCACGAATCGCAGCACGATACTCGGCAAGTTTGCAAATAGAGTGGCAGAGGCGCACGAGCTGGACAATATCTATACGATAGCCATGCGTGGCGTGCATGACGAGGGAATGCGAGGACAGACATCGGCAAAGGATCGTGTGGCTGTGCTGACAGACGTGATAAAGGATCAGCGCGACTTGCTTGAGCTCTTCACACGCAAGCCTGCAAGCGAGGTGCCTCAGATATTCGTGCCATACAAGGAGACGCTGGATGTGTATGAGGCAGGACTGAAGATACCTGATGACGTGACTATCGTGTGGCCAGACGACAATTATGGCTTCATGAAGCGATTGTCAAATCCTGAAGAGCAGAAGCGAAGCGGTGGCTCGGGCGTGTATTACCACTTGTCGTATTTGGGCACTCCGCACGACTACCTATGGCTGTGCACTACGCCTCCTGCGCTTATGTATGAAGAGCTGAAGAAGGCATACGACACAGGAGCAGACAGATATTGGTTGCTGAATGTGGGCGACATCAAGCCTATGGAGCTGGATATGCAGTTGTTCATGGATCTGGCGCAGGATGTGGAAAGCTACAGTTATGAGAAGATGAATACGGCACAAGCAGGGATGCTTGCTCAGTGGTTTGGCAACAAATACAAGTCAGACTTCCAGCAGATTTTGGAGAAGTACTATCATTTGGCATGGATTCGCAAGCCAGAGTATATGGGCTGGGATTGGCAATGGGACACTCCTGAGCGTTGCAGGCTTCGCGACTCTGAGTTCTCATTTGAAAACTATAACGATGCTCAGCAGCGATTGGCTGACTATAAGATGATTGCGACTCGATGCAAGAACATAATGCGTGCATTGCCAAAGGAGAGCCAGCCAGCTTTCTTCGAGGTGCTTGGCTATTCTGTCATGGCAGCAGAGCAGATGAATCGCAAGTTCCTGATGGCTCAGCTCAACCATGAGTGCTATGCAGCGGGCAAGTATGCAGAGGCAAACTGGGCGGCTGATGCCTCGCAGGCTGCAGCAGACAGCATCGATGCTCTGTGCTTGGAATACAACACGATGCTTGACGGCAAGTGGAACGGCATGATGACAGTGCCTCCAGGCTTTGTGTCGCTGTATCAGAACATGCCTGAGCTGAGCCGCAAGGATGGCGTAGCGCCAAAGGCTGTTGACCTGAGTGTGAGAAAAGAGAAGAACGTGCTGGAGGGATGCATGATTGTGAACTTGAAGAAGCCTGTGGGAAGCAGCAATGCCAATGTGATTCATGGCATTGGCTATGACTGGGATGTGATGCAATTGGGCAATGCAACAGCACCAGCGGATGCGTTTGCCGAGTATGACCTTGGCGCTATCAATGCAGATGAGGTGATACTGCACATTCATTGCTTGCCATTCTTCCCTATATATGACGGATACAGCAATAGATTCAGCGTGAGCGTGGATGGAGGCAAGGCAGAAGTGCTTGAAAACAAGTTTGAAGAGTGGTCGTACACGTGGAAAGATCAAGTGATGAAGAATGGTTTTGAGCACGTGGTCCGCGTGCCTGTGGACAAAACAAAAAAGCGTCACACACTGAGATTGGAGAGTGTGGACGCTGGACAGATAGTGGAGCGCATCGTTGTGGACTGGGGCGGATTGAAGAAATCCTACCTTGGCCCTGCGCTATAAGCTTGCAGGATAGTCGGGATCGCCAGGCTTCAGCGGCGTGGCATCCTTCAGATCAACATCGATGACAGCATTGTGCATGCCTGGCGCGCTGAGCACTTGGTATGTGACATTGAACAGAAAGTGCGCTTGAGTCTTGTCAGACTTGGTAGCAGTGACAATTAGCTTATTCAGAACTTCTTGGCTTGTGCTGGTGTTCAGACGGCCAAAAGTTCTGATTTTGTTGCTGCAGGCATTGAGCATGGTGGATGGGAACAATGGAGCTGTGATCCTTGCCTCGGATGATGACTCTGCACACATGAGGTCGAGGGCATTGATGGTGCTTGCCAAGCCTGTGAGCGTGCCGCTCCAGCTTACGGCATCCTTCACCATGTCTATGCCGCTAACGTTGATCATGTACATGCGGTGCATGCGCTGCGGAGCAATGGTGATGGTCTGGATGGAAGAATTGCTGGAGTCGTCATCGGCATTGGTGATCTTCACGAAATAATTGTGACCATACATCACAGGGCTCTCCTTGGTATTGTCCTTGAGGGATATCACATGGTCGTTAAGGCTTGTCGTGTTGCTGCTCACAACGCCATTTGCCATGCTGTTGTAGCAAATCAGATCGTACACTCCGGATGTGAGCTCGATGAACTGGTCATTGCGCGAGGTGGACAAGGCAAAGTCTTTAACTTCACCTGTCTTGTCGTTGTAGAAATACAGTTTCATCGTGGCAGGAATTGGCTCGTCGAACAGTATGTTGTCCCAGTTGAAATGTATATTTATTATTTGCTTTTCAGGTTTGTCAGCAAATATTTCCTTATGCTCGCACGATGAGAGAACTGCTGCTGCGAGTAGCATGAGGGCTGCCTGGATACAGCTTAGAGCATTATTCTTTATTCTTTTCATTTCCTATTACTTTTCTTTGCCAATTTTCCAAATGAGTGATATTTCTGCTTTGGCAGGACCAAACCAGTTGCGGTGTTTCTTGTCGATAGAATAATATACGCTTGGATGCCTTTCGCTCGGAACATAGACATAGTAGTCACCGCCCAGATAGCCGATGCCGACATTGAAGTCCAGGCAAAGCTGGCTGGCTATAGGCATGGCATAGCCGTAGGAGAGTCCTCCGCCAATGATGCTGTTTATGCTCTGGCGCCCCTTGTCGTTCCAGCACATGTCGAATGAGAATATCTCTGCGAAAGCGCCAACGTGGTGGCCTTTCCAGAGCGTGGTGCTGTCAAACCAATAGTCGGCATGGATGTCGCCACCGTAGATGCGCCAGCATTTATTTGCCTTGTCATTGTTCCACCATGCAAACATTCCGTTCAAGCCGATGCTTATGTTGTCGGTGACGTAAGCGTCAATGCCTGCATTGGGAACGGCAGCGATGTCGTATAAGCCGTTGGTGCGAAGGGCTACAACGCCTCGGCGAGGAAAGAGCCAGATGTCGGCAGGCTCGTATGTTGCTTGTGTGGGCGGAGTGACAGGTGTCGCGCTCTCGCTGAGGTGTGTTTTTTTAGTGTTTTGCATGCTTGCTGTTATCGTCAGCATTGATCCGCTCAGCTCGGAGAGCACATGCTTGCGCAGATAGTTGTATGTGGCTCCGTTGCCAAGTTTCATGAGCATTTCCTTTCGCACGTTTTCCTTTGTGGAATTCTTTGTAGGTGTGTTTCGTATGATATTGATTGCCTCGTCTTTTTGTGGGCAGGTTGATTTGTCAATCAGCTCAATCAGGTACTGCCAATCAAAGGTGTTGTCACCTGCGAGGAACTGCACGTCATCTGCTATGGTGAATTTTCGCAAGTAATCCATCAGAGCATAAGTGCGGTTGGTGGTCAAAGTCTCGTTGTATTCGTCAGAGAAGTCAAGCGAAGGATATGAGGTGATGTGGAGACGAATGTCTGTGGCATCTGCCTGCTTCAGATTGCGGATTACCATCAGGATTGAATCGATGGTGTTGTGATTGTCGCGCAATTCCTCATCGATTTCATATTTAGCCAATTTGAAGTAGAACCTCTTGGAGTAATGATAGTTTTGTGCTATAATACTTTCAGTATTTCCTATCCCAATCATCAGCAAGGATAGCAGTACCATGACTATTTTTCTCATATAATGCTGTATCTCGTTATAGTTTTGTCTAATCTGTCCTTTTGAGTATTTTTTGCAAAGTTACGATTTAATCGCCACACTTGTAAGAAATCGGAACAAAAAAATCACACTTTCGTAGCAGAAAGGAACATCGGAGGCATCTTTGTGCTGCTTTTTTTGTCAAATAGCATATTAATTCGTAATTTTGCACGAAATACGTAAACTGAAAAATATAAATACAAGAATATGAGTACTATCAATACAAAGTGCGTCCAGGCAGGCTATACTCCTGGCAATGGCGAGCCACGCCAGATTCCAATCATTCAATCCACTACTTTCAAGTACAATACTTCGGAGGATATGGGCAAGTTGTTTGACCTTGAGGCTTCAGGGTATTTCTATACTCGCTTGCAGAACCCAACAAACGACTATGTGGCTGCTAAGATTGCTGCCCTTGAAGGCGGTGCGGCTGCAATGCTGACATCGAGCGGTCAGGCAGCAAACTTCTTTGCACTCTTCAACATCTGCGAATGCGGCAGTCATATCGTTGCGTCGAGCAGCATTTATGGCGGCACTTTCAACCTCATCTCAGTCACAATGGCGAAGATGGGCATCTCTGTCACTTTCGTTTCGCCAACTGCAACTGAGGAAGAGCTTGATGCGGCATTCCAGGAGAACACTCGCGCTATGTTCGGCGAGACAATTGCTAATCCTGCGCTCACAGTGCTCGACATTGAGAAGTTTGCAAAGGTTGCGCATAAGCATGGCGTGCCTCTGGTGGTTGACAACACGTTCCCAACTCCTGTGAACTGCCGTCCGATAGAGTGGGGCGCAGACATAGTGACTCATTCTACAACAAAGTACATGGATGGTCATGGCGCAGCAGTGGGTGGCGCTATCGTGGACAGCGGCAACTTTGACTGGATGGCTCATGCCGATAAGTTCCCAGGGCTCTGCACTCCAGATGACAGCTATCATGGCATCACATACGCTGAGAAGTTTGGCAAGGAGGGTGCATTCATCACAAAGTGCACAGCACAGCTCATGCGAGACTTTGGCTGCATACAGTCGCCTCAGCATGCTTTCATCCTCAACCTCGGTCTTGAGTCGCTCCACGTTCGCATGCCTCGTCATGTGGAGAATGCTCAGGCAGTGGCTGAATTCCTCGAGAAGCATCCTAAGATTGAGAAGGTGAACTATTCAGGACTTCCTTCTGATCCATATTATAGCATTGCTCAGAAGTACATGCCTAATGGCGGTTGCGGCGTGGTAAGCTTCGTCATCAAGGGCGGCAGAGCTGCTGCAGAAGCGTTTATGAAGAAACTGAAGCTTGCTGCCATTGAGACTCACGTGGCTGACGCACGCACTTGCTGCCTGAACCCAGCAACAAGCACTCACCGTCAGATGACAGAGGAGCAGCTTGAGACTGCTGGCATCCCAGCGGGATTGGTTCGCCTTAGTTGCGGTCTCGAAGACAAGATTGACCTTATTGCCGACCTTGCTCAGGCTCTCGAAGACTAATCTGCGAGTATGGGAAGAAACAAGTATTCTCAGAAAGAGGTTGATGCTATAGGCAAACTTTTGAAGAAGAAGTGTGCCGGCAATCGCTTGCAGCAAAAAGAAATACGACACATCTTGCGCACTGAGTATGAATTCAGCATCTCTGATTTCGGCGAGCAAGGTAAAGCGTTTGGTTACGACGAGCTTCAAGACTGTATTCGGCGCGGAGCAATCAAGATTCTTGATGATGCCACTATTGAGTCGATGAAGGAGAAGCGCGCTCGTGACCGAGCAAAAGATCAGCAATGGAACGATTATCAATAATCATAAATGCGAAAAACTAACTTTTTAATAGCATTAGTAGCTTTTCTCTGTTTTCAGACAGCGATGGCGCAGACTGCAATACAGTTTACGTCGGATGAAGGATTGTCTAATTCTTGCGTCAGGAGAATCTATGAGGATAGCCGTAAGAACGTGTGGATATGCACCAGAAATGGATTGAACAGGTATGATGGCGCTAAGATGAATGTGTATCATCATGATGAGGGAAATCCTAATTCGCTGGGGCATGATATCGTTACGTATATTCTTGAGATGGATCGTGACCACGTGATTGTGGGGCATGATACGGGATTGCAGAGCTATAGTTATGCTACAAACTCTTTCACCGAGGTGCCGCTCATCGAGGAAAATGGCGATACTGTGCGCCAGCATATTGTGGCAGTGTTCAAATTCTTGAATGGCGATGTGCATGTGTGTGCCACAGGCGGTGGCAGCTATGTGATTCGCAAGGATAAGAATGGAGGTATATATGGAAAGCAGATAATGACTTATGCTTTTCAGAATGACAGGCCGATATGCTTGCTGAATGTCAAGGATGACGTGGTGTGGAGCGTGAACTGGAGGCGCAAAGTGGTGTTGTATCATGGCAAGAAGGCAAGGCTGATTGAGGGGATATCGAATGTGAACAGATTGTGCCAGGGCAAGGATGGATGCATGTATGCATCAACGGATAATAATGGCATATATAAGTTTGACGTTAAGAGCAATAGGTTTATTCGCATTAAGGCTGAGGGATTGGCTGACAACACAATCATCAAGTCTATCAAGAGCGACGGCGCGGGGCATTTGATGATATGCACTGACGGAAGTGGACTGAAGTTCTATGATGAAAAGACGGGTGTCATCACCCAGAGCACTATTCGTTCTATAGATTTTAATCTTGCAAACTCAAATGTGGAGGATGCTATGGTGGATAGTGGCGGCAACTTGTGGGTTGGCGTGTACTGGAAAGGCGTGGTGGTGCAGCCTCGCTTGTCGAACACGTTTGAGTATGTGGGACGCCGTTCGCCTGTGAAAAATACTATTGGAACGAATAGCGTGATTAGCGTTTTACCTGCACGAGACGGTGGCGTGTGGGTGGCAACAGACAATACGGGCTTGTACCACATTTCGGAAGATGGTTTAGAGAGCAAGCATTGGGAACCTTCGATGAATACGGGCGTGCCTGCTTCAATAGGAGCGATGTATGAAGATAAGAATGGCGTGCTGTGGCTGGGCTCTTCGATAGGTGAGATGGTATGCATGGATGTGAAGAACGGCGTGTTCACGGCTTTTGCTCATGTGCAGAGTGGCGGCGAGAAGGTGCAGAAGATATTCGATATAAATGAGGATGAGCGGCATAATCTGTGGTTTGCTTCGATGGGCAATGGCGTGTTCAGGTATAATGCTGAGAGTAAGGTGCTTGAGCAATTTTCTGATGGCTCGATGAAGGGAAAGTACGCTGTGCTGCATAACCCTTGGGTGTCGTGTGCCATGCCAAGCGGAAATTTGCTGTATGTGGGTAGTGCAGATGGAGTGGATGTGTGCGAAATCAAGGCTGATGGTGCGCTGGAGAAGAAAGAGCAGCTGCTGGCGTCGTGCACTGTGAATGATATTCGTGTGGCAAAGGATAAGAGCGTATGGTTTGCCACTTCACGTGGCTTGTACTGCTTGAAAACGGATGGCAGCATGACAAGCATGACTGTTGGGAACGGACTGACTGACAATCATGTGAGTGCAATAGAGCTTGTTGAAAAGAATAAAACGCTCGTGGCGGTTTGGGTAGGCACAGACAATGGATTGTGCCGCGTGGATCCTGCAAAGGCAACTGTGAATAGCTTCTTTGTGGGGGATGGCTTGCAGGGTAATGAATTCTGTAATAGCGCTTCGGCTCAGCGTGACGGCACGATGTATTTTGGTGGCATTAATGGATTGAATTACTTCAATGCTAACAAAATAGAGCAGGGTTATGCTGCGCGCATGCTTGATTTCCGCATAGTTGATTTCTATTTGTTTGGTTCGCCAGTGCATGTTGGTCAGAAGTCTGGCTCGTATGATATACTGACGGAGTGGGTTAGTGAGGCTAAGGAGGTGAATCTGTGTCATAGCGACAATACTTTCAGCCTTGAATTGTCTGGCATGAATTTGCTTGCAAGTCACACTGCTTATGAGTATTGCATCAACAATGGGGAATGGATAAGTGTGGGTGAAGGACAGAATCGAATCTCGTTCACGAATATGTCGCCGGCAAAGTATTTCATTCGCATTCGTGCTGTGGGATATAATCAACAGTCGGAGGAGAAGAGTATTCTGGTGATAGTGCATCCTGCTTGGTATGATTCTACGCTCGCGTACATTATATATATATTATTACTGTTGGCAATAGGCTATTTTGTCTATCTTCAGGTGAAGGAGCGTATGGCGGCGCGCAAGGTTCTGATGAATCATCGTCAGGAAGAAGAGCTGAATGAGGCGAGAATACAGTTCTTCATGAATATCAGTCATGAGATACGCACGCCTATGACATTGATTCTTGCTCCGCTTGAGAAGCTGCGCGCAATGGACAGCGATGAAGAGCATCAGAAGAATTATAAGCTGATACATCAGAATGCGCACCGAATACTGAGACTTATCAATCAGCTGATGGATGTGAGAAAGATTGAGAAAGGACAGTTCCAGCTTGACTATAAGAGAGTGGATATTGTGGATTTCCTCCGGAACCTGTATGATGTTTATGAGACTTCTGCTAAGAACCGCGGCATAGATTTCCAATTTGTGCATAATGACATCGAAAAACTGGAAGCAATGGTGGACACAAGCTCGTTTGACAAGGTTGTGATGAACTTGCTGAGCAATGCGTTCAAGTTCACGCCTGACGGCGGAAAGATTTCGATAGAGCTCACGCAAAACATAGAGAATATGTTTACTGTGCGTGTAAACGATACCGGCGTGGGAATTCGTGATGAAGAAAAGCAGAAGGTGTTCAAGAGATTCTATTCTGCTAAGCATCAGAATGGCTATATAGGAACAGGCATTGGCTTGAACCTCACTGCCCTGCTTGTGGATCTGCATAAGGGAGACATCAAGGTTGTGGATAACCCAGAGGGACAAGGCGCATGCTTTGTCGTGAATTTGCCTATTAAGGCAGAGGGACTGATGAATTCTAATGAGAATATTGATTCAGCTGTGATAGAGGCAGAAAGGGAGCAGCTGCATAGCCATGAGGATGTGCAAGATGCTGTGCTTGCAATCGAGAAATCCAATGTCAAGCATAGGAACCTTCTGGTAGTTGAGGATGATACAGCTATTCGCCAGTATATTCATAGCGAGCTGTCAGGTGATTTCAGCATCCTCGAATGCTCCAATGGCATGGAGGGATGGGAGTATGTGCAGAAGAATCCAGAGAAGGTGGATATGATTATTAGCGATATTATGATGCCTGTGATGGAGGGCACTACGCTCTGCCAGCATGTGAAGAATAATTTCAATACTAATCATATTCCTGTGATTCTTATGTCAGCAAAGACGACGGAGGCGGATCGCATCGCAGGCATAAGCATTGGTGCGGATGCATACGTGACGAAGCCGTTCAATGTAGAGCTTCTTCGTACCACAGCGCTCAACATCTTGCAACAGCGACAGATGCTTCGAGGCAAATACACTTCAGCGTTGAAACAGGAGCGAAGCATTGAGCAGATAGAACTCACATCGCCTGACGAACATTTGATGGAACGCGTGCTCAAAGTCATCAATTCTAATCTCGACAATCCTGATATCAGCGTGGAGCTTGTGGCTGATAAAGTGGGAGTGAGCCGTGTGCATTTCCATAGAAAGATAAAGGAATTGACAGGGCAGACGCCGCGTGATTTCATCAAGACAATCCGACTGAAAGAGGCAGCAAGATTGCTTAGCGAGAAGCATCTTGACATCACTGATGTGAGTGTCGCAACGGGCTTCAAATCGCTCAGTACGTTCTCTACTTCGTTCAAGCAGGTTTATGGCCAGACGCCTACAGAATATATGAAAGAGAGGAACAAATAGGTGAAAAAATGCATATTGGCGTATTAATTTATGTTAAATATTTTTTGCAAGAGGAAAAAAGTCAATTTGATTGACACATAATAAAAGTGAAATTGTTACCTTTGCACAAAATATACCATAGTTATGTGGAACTATGTAATTATAGTTAAAAATTGTTGCGTATTTCAAATAACTAATTGATTTATGTGAGAATTGTCTAGCTAATAGGTTGAATTAACAATATTAATAACTAAATATAAACGCAAATGAAGTTTAAATTTACGGCACTTCTCTTGCTTGCACTTTCAATGTCAGGCACGAGCGTTCTTACTTCTTGTAAGGACTACGACGAAGATCAGTACAATGAAGTTCGTACTACATTAAAGGATCTCTATGAGGAGCAGAAGCAGGAGCTTAAGAATCAGGTTGCAAGACTTGAAGCTGAGCTTGCTAAGATCAACAGCTGCGAGTGTGACCCAGCAGAGGTTGACAGAAAGATTGCTGACGCTCTCGCTCAGTATGATGGCGAGATCAAGGATTTCGTCAAGAATTATTTGAAGGAGAACAAGTATTTGACTGAAAGCGAAATCAATTCACTTGTAAACCTTGCACTTCAGGACTATTGCAAGAAGAGCGACTGCCTCACAGAGGACAATGTAAAGGCTCTCATCAAGCAGTATTGCGAGGGTGACGAGAACAAGGCATTCATCAGAGGCCTCATTGATGCAGCAATCGAGAATCTTGCTACAAAGTCTGAACTTAATGCAGCAGTTGAAGATTTGAAGCAGGTTATTAAGGACGGTGATAACGCTGTTCTTGGTGAATTGAGCTCTACTAAGGAGGAACTCCTTCAGAAGATTGCTACTGCTCAGCAGGCAGCAGAAGCTGCTCAGGCTACTGCAAATGCAAATGGCATTTCTATCGACAGCATTAAGAATGCAATCTCTATCTTGCCACAGCTTACTCAGGATGTAGCTAATGTTATTGCAAAGGCTAATACAAACGCTGAGAAGATTGAAACTCTTCAGAATTTGTATAATGAGTTGAAGAATGAGTTCAACAACTACTATACTAAGGCTGAAGTTGATGCTTTGATTGAGACAAACGTAAACGATCTCACTCAGAAGATCAACCAGGCTAAGGACGACGCTAAGGCTTATGCTGATGGTCTCGTTGAAATCGTTAATACTCGTATTGATGGCGTTGACACTCGCATCACTGACCTCCAGACAGCATGTGAGGAAGCTGATCAGCAGTTGGCTAACTCAATCGAAGCACTTAAGGGTGACATCGCAGATCTTAATTCTGCAATCGAAGCTCTTGAGACAAGACTCGCTAATGCAGAGAACGCTATCAAGAAGCTTATCACAGGCATCATCCCACAGGCTACTAAGAATGCTGTATGCGGTACTTTCGCAGCTCCAATCGGCATTTCAAGCAACATCCTTATCGCTTATTACGGTGAGGCAGATAATGCAATCCAGTTCCCTACTACAATGACTGGCAACTATGTTTACCCAGAAAATGCTCTTACATCAACTGAATGGGAGATGCTCGGTCTTACTCCATCTTCAGTATTCAAGGCACAGGGTGGTTCAAAGTTGATCAGCGACGCAGCTGACAATGCTGGTACATTGTATGTTACTATCAACCCTAACAACGTTGATTTCGAAGGCCAGACACTTCAGCTTGTAAATAGCCAGGACGAAGAATCAGCAATTAAGCTCGGTGCTCTTGTTAAGTCTGACAATGTACAGACATTCGGCTATACTCGTGCTGCAAACAATGGCTACTACGAGGCTCCTGCATATCTCGACCCAGAGAAGATTGACGAGGTTAAGTTCGATATCCACCCTGAGTTGATGAAGACTGCTGCTAATCTCGTTAAGAAGCACAATGGTGCTGCAACTGCTGATTTCTTGATGGAGCTCTACAACCAGTTCAATGGTACTCTTCCTGCTAATGCAGTAAAGGCAAGCTGGAATGATGAAGTTGCTGGCGAGCGCAGCGTCGTTTCTAAGTACGAGATCGCAGCTACTGCTATCAAGCCACTTGGCTTCGGTGTTGGTAAGCAGATCAAGGATATCGTAACAGTTCCAGGTTATGAGGTTGCAGAGAATCTCATCGACCGTGTAGCTAATGCAATCAAGACTCGTATCAACAGATACTGGCCTGACTTTGATGAACTTGACACAAATGATATCGTAATCAAGCACGTAACTTATGACCCATCTGCATTCGGCAAAGTAAAGGTTACATTCACAATCACAGCTACTGGTACTCACACAGAAGTTATTGGCAATGCAATCGTTGGTAAGAACAGCAAGGGTCAGATCGTACAGAAGATCGACTTCACTGGTACTGGCATCGAGATTAAGGATAATGGCGACAAGACTTACACTGTATCTTATGAAAGAGACATGCAGGAAGAGGCTAAGCCAATCTTCGACGCAATTGACGAGGCATTCGGTGATGTTAATGAGACATACGATTCTCTTGAGGACTTCTTGGCTGACGCTAACGCACTCCTTGATGAAATCAACAACTATCGTGAGAAGCTTGAGAATGGCACAGACAACGCTAAGAACATCTTGATTTCTTATCTTGACAAGTACCACAACAAGCTCCGCAACACTCTCAACCGCGCAAAGAACTTCTTCCAGCCTGCACTTGTTGTAACAGGTGACGCTACTGGTACTAAGATTCTTAGCCGTTCAAAGAACTATCCTACTAAGGTTAAGGAGTCAGGTCTTACACTTTACCCAACTACTTACTCTGCAGAAATCATTTCACCAATCTTCAAGAAGCACATTGCATGTGTTAACGCATTCCGTGGTGATAAGAGCGCTCAGGGTGGCAATCAGGCTTGTATCAACGCTTTGAACGCATTCAACAGCGGTGATCTCAACAAGGTTCTTGAGGGTAAGACATTCACAGTACCTGCAATGGTTAAGAAGGGCTATGTATATGAGATTGCATACTCTGCACTCGACTACAGCGGTCAGATCGTAACTCGCAGATACTACATTAAGTACTAATTATTAACAAAAAGATTGAATATTCTCTAATAACTTGCGATGGCAGTACCATCTGCCATCGCAATACAGAGAATCAAAATCATAAAATAGTAAGAATTATGAAAATCAAGAGTTTTCTTTTGACGGCTCTCATGTCTCTTGGATGCACATTCGCATCAGCTCAAGAGCAGCAGGTTGAGTACGAGTTTCAGCCACATTGGTATGTGCAGGCTCAGGTAGGTGGACAATACACACTTGGTGAGATTGGCTTCTCTGACCTTCTTTCTCCAACAGCTCAGATTGGTGTTGGTTATAACTTCAACAAGGTTATGGGTGCTCGCCTCGCTATCAACGCATGGCAGAGCAAGGGTGGTTCTGAAATGTTCAACGACACATATAAGTGGGACTGGAAGTACGTTGCTCCTACAGTTGATTTGACTGCTAATCTTAGCAATCTTTTCTGCGGCGTTAATCCAAACCGTGTTGTTGACTTCGGTGTATTTGCAGGTGTTGGTGCTAACATCGCTTTCAGCAATGATAAGGCACAGGACGCTGCAAATGCAATGGCTCAGAAGTATGGCAAGCCAATCATGGGTGATGATCAGTATGTTCGTTACTTGTGGGATGGCACAAAGACTCGTTTCATTTACAACTTCGGTGCTAATGTAGATTTCAAGGTTTCTGATGCTGTAAGCTTAGGACTTGAGGTAAGTGCAACTTCTCCTAACGACCACTATAACTCAAAGAAGGCTGGCAACCCTGACTGGTATTTCAATGCAATGGCAGGTGTAAAGATTAATCTTGGCAAGACTTACACTACTAAGATTGTAGAGCCATACATCCCAAGAGTTGATACAGTTAAGATTATCGAGAAGGTAAATGTTCCTGCACCTGTAGTTAAGGACGAGCCAATTCGTCGTGATGTATTCTTCATGATCCGCAGCACAGTGATTGACATGAAGGAGAACGTTAAGGTTAATGAGATCGCAGACTATATGCAGAAGCATCCTAACACAAAGGTTCGTATCACTGGTTACGCAGACAAGGGTACTGGTAATGCAGTTATCAACCGCTCACTTTCTGAGAAGCGTGCTCGCGTTGTTGCTGATGCATTGATCAACAAGCACAACATTTCAAGCTCACGCATCATCACAGACGCTAAGGGTGATACAGTTCAGCCATTCGCTGAGAACGATCTTAACCGTGTAAGTATCTGTATTGTTGAATAATAATACTGAATAATTAAATAAATAAAGTATCTCCACGTCAGTTTATTATTGACGTGGAGATTTTTGACTTATGAAGAAAATATTTATTACATTATTATATTCACTATTCGTTGTATCTTCTTACGCTCAGCTTAATGGCAATGGCTATTATCGTGTGAAGAATATGGGTACAAACCACTATGTGCACGTAGAAGATAACACAGGTAGTATTAACATTGCTAAGGGCAGTGCAGATATGGGTGCAATGCTGCTTTGGGAAGGATTTGAAAAGTCGGTTTCAGATCCAGGTTCAGTAATATATTTTGAAAGTCATGGAAATTCATGGGATTTTCAGTCGCAGAATACTGGAGCATATAAAATAATATCAAGATACCTTGAGTTAAAGTCTTTCGCTACAACTCCTGTTTCTTATGAATTGAGTGCATCAGTTAGTGGCATTACAGCTTATCTTTATGACACGGGCAAGCCAACAGATTTTGCAGAGTATCATATTTTAGGCACTACTGGAAGTGTAGCTAAAAATAGAAGATGGCACATTGAACCAATTAACAGCAAGACTGATAATTACTTTGGTATTACTCCTAAACTTTCTGTTGGAGGTAAGCATTATGCTCCATTCTTTGCAGAATTTCCTTTCTCGTTCGCTTCTTCAGGTATGAAGGCATTCAAAATCACTAAGGTAGTTGACAATATTGCCATTATCAAAGAGATAACATCAAAAGTGATTCCTGGTAATACGCCGATTATTATTGAGTGTTCTTCTACAAATCCATCAGATAATAGGCTTGACTTGCTTCGTGGTAATTATGCGGCTGAGAATAATAATAGTCTTGCAGGTGTATATTTTGCCCATGATGACAGAGCTAAATCTAAGGATGCAAGAACTTTGTTCAATAAGTCAACAATGAGAGTATTGTCTGTTGATAATGGCAAACTTGTCTTCAATTGTGATGAGAAAACACAGCATTATGATGATATGTACTCAAATAAATATTATTTAAGTGCAAATGAGAGTTACTTGCCAGTATCAAGTGATGCTTCTTCTGTCATTGCTATTATGACAGAGGAAGAGTATGCTGCTTCTCACCCTGCAGAACCTACACAATACACTTTTGTAGTAAAGAATTCTGATAATGGAATTATTAATTGCTCAATGGTGGCGGAAGATAACAAGTTTGAAGAAGGAACGAATCTCACATTGACAGCAGTGCCAAATGAAGGCTATTCATTTGTTAAATGGTCTGATGGTTCAAAAGAAAATCCATATTCATACAAGATTACTTCAGACTCTTCAATCTCGGCTGAGTTCTCAATCAATAGTTATAAGATTTCTTACTATTACGAATCGGAATTACTCCATGAGGAAGTTCTGAATTATAATAGTTTGATTCCTGCTTATACGCCAGAATTGATTGAAGGTTATTCATTCAGCTATTGGCAAGGAGGTGAATTTGAAACTATGCCTGCAAAGGATTTGGTCTTCAAAGCTATCTATTCAAAGAACACCTACTATGTCTCATATTATGATGGAGAGCAGCTAATTCACCAAGACAAAGTAAAGTATGGTGAAGCAATACCTGAATATACCTATTCAAAGGAAGGTTATGAATTCGTAGAATGGGAAGGTGACAAATTCGAATCAATGCCAGCAAAAGATATCAAATATTATGCAGTAATGCAGATACCTGAGGCTATTATTTCTGCTACAAGTACTCAGCGTGTTGATGTGTACAATTTGATGGGTGTTTGTGTGTTGAAGAATGCAATTTTTAATGATCTCAAGCGTTCATTGATTCCAGGCACTTACATTATAAATAATAAGAAGATTTACATCAAATAACAAATCATTAAAAAGTGTGTCAACCAACATCAGTTGACACACTTTTTTTCGTGCTACAATACGATTGATTTAATTCATACTCGTTTTCTTTTAGGATGTATGCCGTTTTGTATTAAACTTATGCTTTTATCACGTTTAAGATCTGTTCGGCATGAATCTTTGTCTTGATTTCCTTTGGAGTAAAGATTCGCTCGATGCTTCCTTCCTCATTGACAAGGTAGGTGGTGCGAAGCGTGCCAATGGTTCGACGACCGCACGCAACCTTCTCGCCCCATGCACCAAGTGACTGGAGCAGTTCTGTACTCGTGTCAGCAATAAGCGGGAACTCCAAGCCTTGGGCATCAGCAAATTTCTTCTGTAATTCCTGCTTGTCCTTGCTTACGCCGATGATTTCGTAGCCAAGTTCTGCCAACTCCTGCTTGTGTGCCTGCAGCGAACATGCCTCAGCAGTACAACCGCTTGTATTAGCTTTTGGATAAGTGTAGAGCACTATCTTTCGGCCACGATAATGGCTACTCTTTATTTTATTTCCGTGCTGGTCGATGCCAAGCACCTCTGGTATTCTGTCACCGATATTCATATTTGTTATGTGTTTAATATTTATTGGTATTCAAATTCTTATGTAATAGCATAATTCTATAGATATTTCTGCTTTATAGCTTTGGGAAGTTTGGATACCACGAGACCGTACGACTCCTTGATCCAAGACTTCACAAGTTCCTCTTCGAGAAATTCATAATACACATCGCTCCAATGCTTCTTATTCCAATGCCAAGCAGGAGTAACGGAAGAATAAAGTTCTCGAAGTTCTTCATTCCTGTCAGGTGACAGCTTCAAGGCAAACCTTAGCTCGCTATTCTTTATGTCATGCTGACCACCTCCGAGCCACAGGCATAGAAAGATCTTGCCCTCTATGCGGAACGTGATGATGTCATCGCCAAACGGTTGATCTTCTGTCACGCCTGGTATTGATAGCGTGTATTCTCTTACCTGTTCAATGTCCATTATCAATCTATTTGTTCATATTTTAATCCACTTATATCTCTGCTCTTTTGGTCGACAAGAAAAGTGTTTTTTCCTGCTTGTTATTCATTCTTTTGCAGATTGATAACTCGCTTGTCGCCAAAGATTTCTCTCAGAGCATCGATAGTGTTGTATTTGCCAAACGTGAAATCTGTCCATATCATGAACCACGCATAGCGATTGTATTTCCTCAGCTGTTCTGCCGAAGGAAGCTCGCCAACCTCACCAAGAGCCAGAACTTTGCCTTTGCCTAACTCAACAAGCTGATCATGTGTGTCTTGAAACCACTCACGATGATAGACATCAGCTGCAAGCACATCCACGTATTCATCGCCTGGATAGTAGAGTTCATATCCCATCTGCTTGTCAACAGGGTGCTTGCGAGGGTTGTTCGGATTCCATACCCATATCAGGTTGTTGAGACCATGATAGTCGGTTAGACGATGGTACAGCATCTTCCAGAGAACAGTAAATCCATTCTCTCCACGACGATCGCCCCACCAGAACCATTCTCCGTTCATCTCATGAAATGGTCGCCAGAGAACAGGAACATCGTTCTCTTGAAGCACTTTGAGGAATTGAGCGATGCTATCAACCTGCTCAAGCCATAGCTTGTGCATCTCGCTTCCTTCGGTTACAAGTTCTGCCCATTGCTCTTTGGTGAATTTGCCTTGTGTCTGCTGACGGAAGTTGACAGGTCCACGGTCGAAAGGACGTGCTGCGTGCCATGTCATAGAAATCAGATACCCTTTCTTGTGATGGTCGATAGAAAGATTTACAACCTTATCAGCATCCCATGCCAAATCGCCACCCCATACCATTGGTAGTGCACCTTTCACTGCTTCGTCAATACGATTGAGGTCTTTGGTATAGTTTGGCATGTGCAGTTGGTTATGGTGCAAGCCAGAGAAGATCTTGCCTTCGTCAACTGTAGTGTAAAGTCGTTCAAGCAAAGCCTGAGTAGATGCTGTACTTTTCTCATTCACAGGCTTGTAATATACCTCTGGACGAAGAATGCGCATGATGAACGACTTGATTGCTGCTGCCGATTCCTTGCCGAGATCTCCATGAGGAGCACGGTCGTTGAGCAATAATTCTGCTTCCACACCAGCGTCATACAACGCCTGATACATCTTCATGGCTTGGGCAGATGGCACACGAATGTCTCTCTGTCCGTTGATAATCAGTACAGGAGGATCGTCTGGCGTGACATGATAGATAGGGCTACCCGACTTTACCAATGCATATTGCTCGGGAAACTTGGCAGGATTAGCCGTTACGGTTCCAAGATTGCATTCATCAGTTGTCAAGCCGAAGAGCTGCGAACGACTGGAGTTCTTGTCTTCAACCAATTCATACACCTGCTTGTCTGTTCTGCCAAGATCTGGACGAGCGTAGAGATCTGAGGCAAGAGTGAGGAAGTCTGTCATGCCGTAGCAATCCACACAACCAATCACCTTGCTATCTACGTTCGTGTTTCCCCCGATACTACCGTCCATTGCTTCCTCACCATTGGACACGGCGGCAAGCAAAGCCAATTGTGAACCAGCCGATTCGCCCATTGTCATAATGCGGTTTGGGTCGATGCCATACTTCTTTGAGTTTGTCTTCAGATAACGAATGGCAGCTTTGATGTCATGAATCTGTGCAGGAAATATAGCTTCATTGGAGAAGCGATAAGTAGGGGCAGCTATAGTGACACCCTTTTCTCGCAGCTGCATTATTGCTCTTATCTGTTCGGAACCAGAACCTTCGATGTTGTTGTCGCCCGATACCCACGCTCCACCATGAACGAAGAGAACAACAGGTTGTGGCAAAACACCCTTTCCCTTGTAGATGTTCAACTTAAGGTCTTTGCTTCCTCCGTTTGCTGTTGGAGCTTGAGCGAAAGTTATGTCACGGTATGTGTCGAGATGTGTGTTGTCATTAGCCTTTACTGCTGAAAATAACATCACAAATATAGCTGCAATTATAATTTTGATTCCTTTCATAGAAAATACTTATTTAGGCGGCAATGCTTAACCTCAGTTCTCTGATTCTACGTCTATTCCATGTACTTGATTTTATCCATTGTGCGTGGCTTTGCCTCGGGCGTTTCATCAGGATAGCCGAGACCGATGCAGTAGAGGAGTTCATAACCTTCAGAGAACGCCATTTTGTCAAGATATGGCTTTGCTGATGGAGAGTCCTTTATCCATCGTGCAGAACTGCCGAGACAGCATGAACCGACACCCTTCGACCATGCCGACAGGATTATATTCTCACCAAGCAAGCCACAATCCACCTGACTCATGTCGTACGTAGTGTCGTTAGCTATGCAAAGTACGCAAGGGGCATTGACAAAGATGTTTTTGAATCCTTCATGTTCTGCTATCTGTGGATTGTCCTTCACTACAGCTGCCGTGATACTGTCAATGAGAGAAGGGGAGAGCACTCTTATTTCGTATGCCTGAAGGTTCTTGCCATTTGGGGCATTAACGCCACATTTCAGGATATCATCCAATGTCTCACGGCTTATGAGAGAGTCCTTGTAATTACGAATGCTACGACGGCTCATCATCAATTCTGTTATTTCATCGTCTGATGATTGAGGTACAATTTTCTGATCATTTGCCTGGTTGCATCCTGCAAACATCAGGACTGCCAATGCCAAGGGAAGTAAGATTTTCAGTTTCATAGTTCTATTTATTTTTATAATTGATGTGTCTTGTTATTTGTGATTATCTACTTGCGGTTTGTCATTTTACATGTTGTAGTTTATTCAAAACTGATGTGGCTATGATCAGCAATAGCGTGATTAATTCTGCAACAGGGATGGCAAGCCACATGCCTGTATCGCCAATCAACTCTGGCAGGATGATGAATGTCGGTATTACTATTGCGAATCCCCTCAAGAGAGTGAATAGCGTTGCTTTGCCCGCTTGCTCTATGCTCTGCATGAAACCTATCAGCACGATGTTGAGCGTAAGGAACAATACTCCCAAACCGAAGTATGGCAATCCTTCGATGCAGAGAACGTATGCAGGTTCTGCGACATCGAGGAAGAGCATGGTGACATAGTCCGAGCAAAGGTACATTCCGGCACTTACAAGAATGCCAGTAGTGAATGCCCATCGCAGCATCATGCTTCGCGCTTCATTGAGTCGCATCTGGTTTCTTGCTCCGTAGGCGAAACTCACGATAGGTTGACCTGACTGCACTATGGCATTTGCCATCATGAAGATTACAGGAAAACAATAGCACGCAACGCTGTATGCTGCTACACCTGCTTCGCCCTGATAGTGGATGAACACATAGTTGCCGGTTATTATCGCACCGCTGACAGCAACCTCTCCGAGCATGGCTGAGAAGCCCATCTTTATCTGATAGCCAAGATTGCGAAGCGTCAGCATCAGAGATTTCATCGTCATGCGCAGCCTGTAGAGATGCAAGGTCTGTGGCGTGAACAGAAGGTAGGCGAGCACCGTAAGTCCTGCAATAGAGAAACTGATGCTTGTTGCGATGGCAGCACCTTCCAATCCCCAGCCGAAGGGAAAGATGAAGAGCCAGTCGAGGAAGATGTTAAGCATCGTGCCTACGAGCGACGTTGCCATGGCGAACTTAGGACTTCCATCCAGCCTTACGATGAATGCTCCCACCATGTGGAGCATGAAGAGAGGTTCACACACGGCTATCCATTTCAGATAACTGCTTGCCAGAGGTATCAGCGCCTCGTTGCTTCCAAACAGACGGCACGTTGTGGCAAGGTCGCAGAGCATCAACCCACAGATGACAATGGTAATGCCTAATGCACCAATCAATGCCTGTGTGATGTTTATGCTTGCAGCCTTTGTCTTGCCTTGTGCCAGATGTATGCTTGCAACTACCGAGCATCCGATTCCGAACATGATACCCACTCCTGCAAGGAGGTTGAATATAGGGGCAGCAATGTTTATCGCAGCCAGAGCATCGCTGCCAGCACCGTGTCCGATGAAAGCACCGTCCGTGAGATTGAGTATCACCATCGACACCATGCTTATGAGTGTAGGAGCAATCATCCTACGGAACAGTTGTCCTACAGGCTCGTTTGCAAAGTCAATGGCATCACGGTTATCATGTTTCATATTTTCTTGATTTCAAGGGATGGAACCAGATGTCCGCACGTTATTCCTCATCTGGCTGCTGACCATCGTGAGCCTTCCATGCACATTCGGTCAACTGCATATTGGTGAATACAGCCTTGAAGGATGAGTCCTCAGGTGAGCAAGCGTAGATACCGAAACTGATTTCGTCCTTTGCCTCGTACATGTGGCAGACGCGCATCTGGCTCCATTCATTTCCATCGGTAGAGCACTCGATGCAGAAGTCATCCTCACGGCGTGATAGACGATACCACATGCTCTTCACATCAGCTGGGATGGCTGTCGTAGCCCAGTCGCTGTAGCCGTGATTTGTTGCCACGCTGCCAAGGTGCTGGAACTGCTCGTTCTCATACTCGATGCTTCCTTTCAGCCAGTTTTCAGAATCGAGGTACATCACTACGCCACATTGGTCGAAGCGATGATGACTTTCGGCAAAGTCGGTTTTCACGATGAAACTGAAGAACTTCTCCTTCGTCTTCATCTGGAAGACAGGAGCGTTGTCGTTCTGGAAGTGATAGTATGTGCGCTGCCAAAGGTCGGTGTGAGGGTTTGTCACCACTTCAATAGTATCGCCCTTTATCACACATGACTCTGGTTCACGTGTCCATTCGAAATCTTCAATGTTTAGTGTCATGGTGCTCTTTGTTTCTTCGTCGATGTCAGAGGTCTTTGCCTCTTTGTTGCCACATGCTGCCAATATAGCAAGTATGGCAAGAGATAATACTGTTTTTTTCATACGAAAATTAATTGTGCCGTTTTTGGTTATTACGGCGTTATTTTATTTATTTTTAATACGTTTTGAGCCAAAGGCACAAAAAGAGAGAGCACTCACAAGGATGCAAGTGCGAGGTTGACATCTTAGCAATTT
>JAZRYI010000121.1:0-52855 GCA_045600665.1 Bacteroidaceae bacterium | reverse complement strand
GTAATTTTCATTTTTATCTTGCGCTTAAAATTTTCGACGCAAAGATAAAAACTATTCCCGAGAATGTTCCCCTATATCCTAAACTAATCGCTCTCTCGTTAAGATAGTTTAAGATTCCATTTTTGCCGATTCTTGCCTTATTTTCAGTTGTTTACACAAACGAATCTCCAAATCTATAACAACTGATTTTAGCCTATTTTTGAGTACCCAGAGCCCACGCCGATATGATAGACCTATACCACAAAACCTAATTTAGGTCATGACAACATACAATCTTTGCTGTCATGCCTTTTATCGCTTTTTGAGGTATGTGAATAATCACATCACCTGGACATCTACCGTTGCATTGTTCCGACTACACATTGAAACTTGCGAGATTTCGAAGGTCAAAACAAGCGTTGATAAACGCCTTTAATATGTCAATTTCCTAATTTCCCACCCATAACCCGCTTCTGCCTCCAACCTCTTTGAGATCTTTGACTTCTGCTCGGCGTAGGCTTCAATTATCCTCTGCTTTTGGAATGCACATTGATACGTTATGCTCCATTGCAAAGAGACAATTCTGGAAATTCATTTACAAAGATAGCAAATAATTATGTAAAAAAACAATTAATATTAATTTTTTTATCGTTTAATTAATATTCGATAAAACATTACGCAGAAAAATATCATTATTCAGTGGTTTAATAACATCATGAATATTACAAGAACTATTCGCAACACATCTATTAATAAAAACAAAGTAATTGAAAAATATTTGTGTACAAAAAACTACACTAACTACACTAAAAATAGGTATATTACTGATATACTTAGTATAACCATAAACGATGATGCAGTTTGAACTATAAACTACACTGCAATCATCTCTGTCCAGCTCCCTTTCAGCAGAGCGTATGCAATGACGGGCGCACGCCTTATGCAATATAAGGCTTATTGCATAAGGCGTGCACTCGCAACGGATTGAACCGCTCTTACAGAACAGATCGATCCGTTCACTCAGAACGGATTGCCACGTTATGTCACAAAACAGAATCTCACTCTGAAAGATGCTTCAGAGTGCAGTTAGTGTAGTTAGTGTAGTTTTTTTCACGAAAGTAAAATTAATTCGAACTGTACTTTAACTCCGGAGGCTCTTAAACTCTCAGTCGCATAGGACTCTTGTTACTCTTACACGTAGTTTAAGAGACATCGCATGCGATGCAGGAAGGGTAAAAGCCTTTCGGGGCAAGTCCTATATCATTATAAAATTGGAACAACATAGTAAAACCATCAATCTGTCACTTTTAATACTTAACACACTCAATACTATTTATTTAGATAGTGACAGATAGCAAATAAATCCGTCACTTTTCTTTCACTTTTAGCAAATATCTGTCACTCAATCTGTCATCACTCGTTATCTATCGTAAGCGTTTCCATGATGATGCCTTGCGTATCCATCACTCAATCCGTCACTCTGTCACCTAATCTGTCACCCTATCTGTCACTACATTATCTTTTGAGAATAAGATACATACGCTTCAAAAGTGACAGATTGACGGAAATATCCGACAAATTCTCACATGTAAGAATAGATAACACGCAACAACAAACCTCAAGGTAGCAATGGCCTATCTCAAGATATTGCGATTTGCAACTGAAACGGAACTTTACAGGTCAGCAAACTTTCCTCGGCAATAAAACCTTACGAGGAATATTTTCCTACGCTCACGAGGAATGATTTCCATATTGAAGGAGGAATCGTTTCCTCTGCCGTACAAGAAAGCAGTCCTCGTTTAGCAAGGAAAGGAGTCCTACACCATGCAAGAAAAACTTTGGTAATGATATATAGGACATCGAGTCACGTTACACGTGTGAGAGAAGAATAAAGATTGTTGCAAGCGACAAGGAAGGGATTTTGCTTCGTTTTTCTAACTTTGTCCATGAATTTCATGCTCGACGGAAACAAAACATGTTTTTTTGTTCTCGCTTTCAAAAGTTTTTCATACTTTTGCGAAGTTAAACTAACACCTATTATTATAACTTAATACTGAACCCTAACATGAAAAAAGGACTTTTTGCTGCTGCGCTCTTGGTTGCAGCATCGGCAAATGCTCAGGTTGTGGAAGATTTCAAGCCTGCAAGCACAAATCAAGAGGGTAGGCAATACCCAATGGTAAATTCACAGCGTATGGTACGCGCACAGATTCTCGCTCCAGAGGCTAATAGCGTGAAGCTCGACATTGGTGGCGTGAAGTATGACATGGTGAAGGACGAGAAAGGCATGTGGACAGGCGAATCGGCCCCACAAGACGAAGGTTTCCACTACTATCAGCTGAACATCGATGGTGCTTCTGTGCCTGACCCTGGCAGCAAGTACTATTATGGCGCAAGCCGATGGGGCAGCGGTATTGATGTGCCTGCTACTGATGAGGACTTCTACACGGTAAAGAACGTGCCACAAGGTTCTGTGAATGAGGTGTATTACTATTCCACCGTCACTGAGCAGATGCGCCACGCATACGTGTATCTCCCTGCTGAGTACTATAGCAATCCTTCGAAGAAGTTCCCTGTCCTCTACCTCCAGCATGGCATGGGCGAGAATGAAACTGGATGGTCGGCACAGGGCAAGACAGGCATCATAATGGATAACCTCATCGCGGCAAAGAAGGCTGTTCCTTTCATCATCGTGATGGACAATGGCCTCAATGCTCGTCCTGCTCATCCTGCACCTGAGGCACAGCCACAGCAAGGTCAGGGCGGTCCTGGCGGTCGTCGCCGCGGCAACTTTGCTGGCGCATTCCAAGAGGTGCTGCTCAAGGACATCATTCCTATGACTGAGAAGAACTATCGCGTCATTGCCGACACTCAGCACCGTGCTATGGCAGGTCTCTCGATGGGTGGCATGCAAACTCACTCTATCACTCTCGCCAACCCAACAACATTTGCATACATAGGCATGTTCAGCGGCGGCACATTCAACAAGCAGGAGCTTGAGAATGCGGCTGACTTCAAGAAGACAAACAAAGTGCTCTTCATGAGCTGTGGCGGCAAGGAAAGAATGCCTGTGGAGAACGCAGCAAAGGAGCTTAAGGAGATGGGCATCAATGCGTATTCATACATCTCGCCAGAGACAGCTCACGAATGGCAGACATGGCGTCGCAGCTTGTTTGAGTTCGCTCAGCTTCTCTTCAAGTAATTCGTTCTTCAAGCAACATAAAAAATGCCGTAAGCTATAATAGCCTACGGCATTTTCTTTGTTATGCAGTTTTCTTTTTATTCGCAAACTTGCTGACCTTCAGGGAGCTTGAAACCACGAAGAAGGTCTGTGACTGGCATTCGCTTTTTGCCTTCGAGCTGGAGGGTGAGCACATTTAGCACGCCTTCTGCTGTGCCAATCTTGAAGTATGTTTTGCCATCAGAGCTAATCTCGCCTGGCGCAAGATTGCCTGCTTCCTTTGTTGCTTCGAATATCTTGAGCGACTTGCCATTGAGCATTGTCCATGCAGCAGGGTAGGGGCTTAGGCCGCGGATGAAGTCATACACCTTCTTCACTGGCTGGTTCCAGTCGATGCGGCAAGTGTCACGGAAAATCTTAGGGGCTGGCGTGAGCTCGACATCCTTGATTTCGTCTTGAGGGATTGATTTCACAGTACCAGCAATAATGTTGTCAACGGTTTCTGTTACAAGCTTGCCACTCAGCGTCATCAATTTGTCGTGCACCACTTCCACATTGTCGGTATCGGCAATAGGAATGCTGACCTGCTGGATGATGTCGCCAGTGTCAATCTCGTGCTTGAGGAAGAATGTTGTGATGCCTGTCTCGGTGTCGCCATTGATTACTGCCCAGTTGATAGGAGCGGCGCCACGATACTTTGGCAGGAGGGAAGCATGAGCGTTGAATGTGCCGAGCGGCGGCATGTTCCACACCACTTCGGGCAACATGCGGAATGCGACAACAATCTGCAGATCTGCCTTCAAGCTGCGCAACTCCTCCACAAACTCAGGATCCTTTAATTTCTCTGGCTGCATCACCTTCAATCCGTGCTCCACGGCATACTGCTTCACAGGACTTGGCTGCAGCACGCTGCCATGACGTCCCATTGGCTTGTCAGGCATAGTGATGACTGCGACCACATTGTAGCCGCCTTCCACCAATGCCTTGAGGCTCTCCACGGCAAAGTCGGGAGTGCCCATATACACGATTCTTAATTCTTCTTTTGTCATTCTTTTCTGTTTTTTATAGTTGCAATTGCTACTATAGTTCCTGCCACGCTTCTGTGCCTATTCCTGGCTAAACTTGATCAGTGTCTCTCTATAAGAAGTGAAAAGTCCCGAGCGAGAGATGAATCCGATGTACTTCTGATCGCTATCCACCACAGGAAGATTCCATGCTCCTGTGTCTTCAAATTTCTTTGTTGCCACCTTGAGCGAATCATTGATGTGAAGCATTGCTGGAGGTTCTTTCATGAAACCGCTCACAGTGTATCTGTGATACAGCTCTGGACGGAAAATGTATTTGCGAACGGAGTCGAGCGAAACCACTGCAAGCAGCTTTCCACTCTGGTCAATGACAGGGAAAATGTTGCGGTGCGCCTTCGACACCTCCACAGCAAGCTTGCCAAGATTCCAATCTGGCTGAACGGTGCGGAAGTCCTTCTCTATCACCGACTCAAGATTGAGGATAGTGAGGATGGCATTGTCCTTGTCGTGGGTGATCAGCTGACCGCGACGAGCAAGACGCATGGCGTAGATGCTGTGCGGCTCGAATATGTTGATGACGAGATACGACACCACGCTGACAATCATCAGAGGCACGAACAAGTCGTAGCCACCTGTGAGCTCTGCGATGAGGAAGATGCCTGTGAGCGGAGCGTGCATCACGCCCGACATCAAGCCTGCCATGCCATAGAGGCCGCAGTTCTTGGAAGAGAGGAAAAAGGTCTGCCCATTGTCAAGGCTGAAGCCCATGTCCCACAGATGTGCAAAGATGAAGCCTGCTATGCAACCGAGGAAGAGGCTTGGCGCAAACGTACCGCCGCAACCGCCGCCGCCATTAGTGGCTGTGGTGGCAAACACCTTGAACACAAGCACCAGTCCAAGGTAGATGAGGAGGTTCTGCTCATTGCCATAGAAGAGCGTGTTGTGCATGATTTCCGATGCTGACGCATTGTTGATCAACTGATTGATAACATCATAGCCCTCTCCGTACATGGCAGGGAAGAAGAATATGAGCACGCCCAGCACTGTTGCGCCCAAGAGAAATTTATACCTTTTCTTGCGGATGCGTGCGAACACCTTCTCAAACCAGTTCATCGCACGAGTGAAATAGAGCGAGACAAGGCCGCACACCACGCCAAGCAGCAAGCAGCCAGGGATGATGTCGATGGAGAATGCCTTGCTGAGGTTGAAGTCGAACTGTGGCTCTGTGCCGTAGAGCGAGTAGCTGACACACACCGAAGTGATGCTGGCAACAAGCAAAGGCAGAAGGGAAGAGAAGCTGAGGTCGAGCATAAGTACCTCAAGCACAAAGAACAAGCCTGCGATAGGTGCTTTGAACACGCCCGACACCGCACCTGCTGCACCGCATCCCACGAGCAGCATCAGCGTCTTAGGTGGCAGGTGGAATCGCTTGCCAAAGTCGCTGCCCCATGCTGCACCGGTGAGCACGATAGGCGCCTCGGCTCCTACCGAACCACCAAAGCCGATGGTGATGGCACTAGCAATGACTGACGACCAGCGGTTGTGCGACTTGATGCGGCTGCGTCCGCGCGACATGGCGTAGAGAATCTTCGTCACTCCATGACTGATGTCGCCTCGCACGATGTACTGCACAAACAGTTTTGCAAGCATGATGCCGATAGCTGGATACAGGAGGTAGAGCCAGTTGATCTCGCTCACCACGAAGCCCTCGGTGAGGAGTTCCTTGATCTCTTCGATGAGAAACTTCAGTACAAAAGCTGACAAGCCGGTGCACACGCCAACCATCAAGCTGATCATCAGCACTATCTGACGCTCAGTGTGGTCGCCCTTTATCCATTCTGTGATGGCATTGTTGAATTTGATGGCTCTTCGCCTTATACCGATTGTGTTCATTTACTCTCTGATGATGGTGAACTCACCGTTTGATTTTATCTTGATGATGCTGGATGGCTTATGCTTCTCGCGACACTGGCGATTGTACTTCACCACATAGTCAACTGCGTCCTTGATTTCGTCGCTGATGTCGTCGAAAGTCATAGCTGTTGGCTCTCCGCTGATGTTGGCAGATGTGCTTACAATAGCCTTCTGGAATCGGAAGCAGAGTTCCTTGCTGAACTCTTCCTTGGTGATGCGGATGCCCACGCTGCCATCTTCTGCAAGGAGGTTTGGAGCAAGGCCTGTGGCATTGTCGAAGATGACGGTGAGAGGTTTCTCTGCCAGTTCAATCATGTCCCAGGTCACATCAGCTACTTGCCGAACATAGCGCGTCAGGCGTGCTTCGCTATCAACGAGGCAGATGAGCGCCTTGCTGTCCTCACGCTTCTTTATCTCATACACTCGCTTCACTGCCTCAGGGTTGGTAGCATCGCAACCAATGCCCCACACTGTGTCGGTAGGATAGAGGATGACTCCGCCCTTGCGCATCACCTCTACAGCTTTCTTTATTTCGTCTTGTAACATGGTAGGGGGGGCTTTTTAGAATTCAGATGTGAAGTGGAACTTGATGTGCTTGAAGTCTTGCTGTGCCATCTGCAGAACATAGTTGGAGTCGGCGAGGAAGACATCGCGTCCGTTCTTGTCCTTTGCCATGTACTGATACTTGCGCTTCTTGAATGCTTCGAGCTCTGCATCATCATCGCTCTCCACCCAGCAGGCCTTGTAGAGGCTTACTGGTTCCCAGCGGCACTTGGCATTGTATTCGTTCTCAAGGCGATACTGTATAACCTCGAACTGGAGCTGACCAACAGTGCCAATAATCTTGCGTCCGTTGAACTGATTGACAAACAGCTGTGCCACACCTTCGTCCATCAACTGATTGATGCCTTTCTCCAGCTGCTTAGTCTTCATAGGGTCAGCATTCTCAATGTACTTGAACATCTCTGGCGAGAACGATGGCAATCCCTTGAAGTGAAGCTGCTCACCCTCTGTCAATGTGTCGCCAATCTTGAAGATGCCATTGTCTGGCAAACCAACAATGTCGCCCGGATAAGCCTCGTCGATAGTGCTCTTCTTCTGTGCCATGAACTGCGTTGGAGAAGAGAAGCGAACGGTCTTGCCATTGCGAACATGCAGATAAGGCGCATTGCGCACGAACTTGCCAGAGCATACCTTGCAGAATGCTGTACATGAGCGATGGTTTGGGTCGATGTTAGCAGTAATCTTGAAGATGAATCCTGTGAACTTAGGCTCCTCTGGCTGCACTAAGCGTTCCTCAGCAGTCGTAGGACGAGGATTTGGAGCAATCTCCACGAAGCAGTCGAGCAATTCCTGCACGCCGAAGTTGTTCAATGCAGAACCGAAGAACACTGGAGCGACATCAGCATCGAGGTATGTCTGGACGTCGAAAGCGTCATACACGCCATCAATCATCTCAAGGTCTTCGCGCAGCTTCTCTGCATCCTCTTCACCCACACGCTCATCGAGCTCTGTGGAGTTGATGTCAACGTTCACCTTCTCGGTCACAACCTGCTTGTTAGGCGTGAAGAGGTTGAGGTTATTCTCATAAATATTATACACGCCCTTGAATCGCGCGCCCTGATTGATAGGCCATGAGAGTGGACGAACCTTGATCTGGAGCTCGCTCTCTACCTCGTCGAGGAGGTCGAATGGGTCCTTGCCCTCACGGTCCATCTTATTGATGAACACGATTACTGGCGTTTTGCGCATGCGGCACACAGTCATCAGCTTTCTTGTCTGCGCCTCCACACCCTTTGCGCCATCAATCACGATGATGGCAGAGTCAACGGCAGTGAGCGTGCGGAATGTATCCTCCGCAAAGTCTTGGTGACCAGGAGTATCGAGAATGTTCACTTTATACAACCCTGCGTCGCCGGCAGGAGTTTCCTTGCCAGCTGGCGTGTAGTCAAACTCCATCACGGATGTGCTGACCGAGATACCACGCTGCTTCTCGATCTCCATCCAGTCGGAAGTAGCGGTCTTCTTTATCTTGTTGCTCTTCACCGCACCAGCCACTTGAATCTGACCGCCGAAGAGCAGCAGTTTCTCTGTCAAAGTTGTCTTACCAGCATCCGGGTGCGAGATAATCGCAAATGTTCGTCTTCTTTCTATTTCGTTCACAATATCTAATGTTTTTTATTTGTTTGCTTCAATTTTTTTAATATCCTTCCATCCAGTAGCTGCCTTGTATGCGTCAACGCTTTCAGCAGGAACTACGAGCGTCACCTTTTTTTCGTAGTTAGATGGCTTCTTTGCGGCTGGTGGAACAGTTCCGAGCATGTTTATTGTCTTGGCATTCTTGCAATAGTAGAATGCTTTTTCTCCCACCATTTTCACACTGGCAGGAATGGTGATGTCGGAGAATGCAAAGCAAGCACGGAACGCCTCCTCGCCAATCATTGTCACAGATTCTGGAATGTCTATCTTGGCCAGTTTCTTGCATCCGCGGAAAGCCTCGTCGCTAATGGTTTGCAGGGTAGATGGAAGAGTGGCAAGCATCAGTTCGCCACACTCGTCGAATGTTTTCTTGCCAATCACAGTCACTCCCTCAGGAATGTCAATCATCTTGATGTAGCTCGAATAGAACGCCTCCTCGCCGATCGACTGGCATGAAGATGGCAGAGTGATTGACTCTGCATGGGAATATGAGAATGCGGCAGCACCTATGATTTGTGTGCCCTCTGGCACTGCGTATGCCTCAGTTCTTGCGTATGGGTAGTAGAGAAGCTTGTTGCCTTCTTTGTTGAAAAGCACACCGTTAATGCTTTGGTATGCTGGGTTTTCGGGGCTCACTTCAATGTTCTTCAGCGCACCGCATGAAGAGAAAATGCTTACCCTCAGCTCTTTCACGCGCGAAGGGATGTAGATGCTCTCGATGTGAGTGCTGGCAAACGCATTGCTGCCAATAACCTCCACACTTTCTGGCAGATCGATGAATTTCAATCCGCTGCGTGAGAATGCGTATGAACCTATAGAGATAAGCATCTGCGGCAAGCGTATCTCTTTCAGATTAGAGCATCCTGCAAAGGCATAGTCGTCCATGCGAGTGATGCCATTTGGCATGTCCACATTGTAGAGGCGGCTATCGTCCTCGAATGCACCACGAGCAATCACCCTCACATTGTCTGGCATGTACACATACTCCAAATTAGGACAGCCAGTGAATGCGTTTCTGCCAATCTCCACAATGTCGTTTGGCAAGATGATGGAACGCAATCCGACAGCCTTCTTGAATAGGTCGGCAGGCAAAACTGTGATGTGCTTAGGACGCGAGTTGAGGAATGACGATGACTCCTCCACGATGAATGCGTTCTGCAAGTCGAGGTCGATGCGCGCTGGCACCATCTTGCCGTCACGGCTTCTTGTCTCCTTGCGTCGAGCCAGTTCGGTGATGAGTATAAGGTCTTTGTTGTTCATAGGGCCATTGACACGCAGAAAACTCACGGTCTCGCAATCCCGCGGTGTGAGCTTCTTTGCCAATTCGCCTGGCATGCGCATAGTGACAACCAGTTCCCTACCGTTCGACTTAGAGCTGGAATTAAGATCGTGCAAGAGTTTTTCCCAATTTGTGCGCTGCGCATTAACGCCTATGCAGCAAAAAAGAGCAATTGCAATTATTGCTATTGTTTTAAGTCTCATACTATTCTCTATTTTTTTACAAATTATTTAAGTTTGCTGATACACTCTGCAAGACTGTCTTCCCAATCTGGAATCTCGATGCCGAATGTGTTCTTTATCTTTGTCTTGTCCAGTACAGAATAGTGCGGGCGAGCGGCTGGAGTAGGGTACTCGCTCGTGTGGAGTGGACGCACCTTGCAGTCCTTGATGCCTGCTATGCGATGGATGGCTTTTGTGAAGTCGTACCATGAAATCACGCCCTCGTTGCTGAAGTGGTAGATGCCTGGCACGATGCCCTTGTTGATGGCTGCGAAGATTGCAACAGCGAGGTCGCGAGCGTAGGTCGGAGTGCCCACCTGGTCGAAAATCACACCAAGCTCAGGCTTCTCTTTGCCCAGGCGAATCATTGTCTTGACAAAGTTGTTGCCGAATGTGCTGTAAAGCCATGCAGTGCGTATGATTATGTAATTCTTGCAGTTTGCCTTCACGCTATCCTCGCCAGCCAGCTTTGTCCTGCCATACACACTGTTAGGGCAAGTAGGCAAATCTTCTGTCACAGGCTTATAGCTTGTGCCGTCAAACACATAATCTGTGCTAACCTGCACCATAGCTCCGCCACGCTGAGCCACCGCCTTTGACAAATAGCCAGGCGCGATATTGTTGAGCAAATTGCAAAGCTCCTCACTGCTTTCTGCCTTATCCACCGCTGTGAATGCAGCACAGTTCACAACGCAGTCAATCTCATTCTTCTGCACAAACTCATCCACTTCTGCCTCGTTGGTTATGTCAAGCTTCTGAAACTTGCCTCCAAGCTGCGTTCCTTCAGCGAACATCACGTCGGTAAAGAGGTACTCGTACTGAGCATTCTCCTTTGCCAGCAACTGCATCTCGTTTCCGAGCTGTCCGTTGCACCCTGTCACTAAAATATTCTTTATCATTTTTACTATTCCTTTTTTATGACTGGACTTTGTTTGAAATTATCTCATGTAAGTTGACAACCATCTGTATTCCTGACAGAACTACAGCATCAGCTTTGTCAAACAATGAGTTGTCAGATACTTTCTGGTATGTAATACATTTTCAAAATAAATGCAAAGTTAATAATAATATTCCAAAAAGTCGTGAATTTGTCTCCATAAAATTTAATAAATGCTTGTATATTTCAATCCTTATTCATAACTTTGCACCGCATTTGGTTCTCCCCCCATTGCGAAAGCGATGTGGCGGAGCTAAGATGGGAACGCAGTGAGATTCTGCGACATTACCCGATGCTGTGAGTCCTTATTCAAAGGGAGCGCAAAGAAACAAGCCACTGCTTTTGCTTGCAGAAGCGGGAAGGCCGCGCCACCAAGGATGAAGTCAGAAGACCTGCCATTTGCCATTGTCACCAGCGCCTGCGGGATTACGGACGCTTGGGAAGCACTATCTGAAAAGTATGCAACTGCATGATGCTCAAGAACGAGATTGCCTCGTCTTGCGGCATGTGCGTGTGTGTTGTGCATATTATTGATATATAGTGGGAAAAAAAGAGTTATTCACACTGTCAAAAACGCAAGTCATCATGAGCAATTCTAAAACATTCTTCGTCCTTATGTTAGTTTTCGCAGTTATCGCAGCATACTACATAGCCCTCATTATCTGCAAGCAGCAGGGGTTATTCTAACAGAGAGATATACACATGAAATATTGATTAAAGTTTTGTAAATGCAGTGAGCGCCCAAGCTGTGAAGCCAGGACGCTCAATTCTTTTTTTGCAAGCAATCTTATTTTGATTCAATGCTGATTGTTTCACTGCTTAAGCCTTCGCTTGTAGCTGTGAGCTGGGCTACACCCTTCTTGCCGGCATTCTGTAGAACAACGAGGCATTTGCCATAGAATGCTTTGCGCTTGTTGTCCTTGAAACGCTCGAGGGAAATAGGAGAGCCATTGTCAACACCTGCGATGGCGAGATTGCCCTTCACGTCAAATTGGATGAGGTTCTCTGCATTCGGGCAAAGGTTGCCGTTCTTGTCGAGTACTTCCACTGTAACGAATGTGAGATCGCTGCCATCAGAGTTGATGATGTCGCGGTCGGCGGTGAGACGAAGCTTGGCTGGCTCGCCTGCTGTCTTTCGGGCTGTCTCGCGAATAGGCTGCCCATTCCTGTAGGCAACAACCTTGACTTCGCCTGGTGCGTACTTCACTCTCCACATTACGTGAAGCTGGTCTTCACTCTTAGCTTTTCTGCCTTGCGACACGCCATTGACAAAGAGCTCCACTTCGTCGGCATTGTTGTAATACGTCCAAAGATCTATTTCCTGGCCTTCCTTCCAATTCCAGTGAGGGAAGAGATGAAGCACATCCTTGTTGGTGAGCTCTGCCTGATAGAGGTAGTACACATCCTTTGGGAAGCCAGCAAGATCGACAATGCCAAAATAGCTGCTTCGAGCAGGCCATCCGTAAGGGGTAGGCTCACCGATGTAATCCTGCCCTGTCCAGATGTACTGACCGCAAATCCAAGGATACTTCTTCATTATGATGAGGTTCTCTTCGTGCGTGTTGCTCCATGGAGCGTGGCAGTGGTCGTAGCTTGAACAAGAGAATGAAGGATTGTAGTATGGCTTGTCCCAACGCTCTGGGCAAACGATTTCCTTGTCGGAAGGCATTTCGTAGTAGCCGCGTGTCTGAAGGGCTGACACGCTCTCTGTAATGATGAATGGCTTGCCAGGGAAGTTCTTCTGAACGTCAGGGATGTTCTGGTTGTGATAGTTGAATCCAATGATGTCGAGTGCGCCAGATTTGAAGAGATGGTTGTTTGGAGCAGGCTCGTTACAGCCAGCGGTGATAGGGCGCGTAGGGTCGAGCTTGCGAACGAAATCTGCGAGCTTCTTAGTCAAGAGAGAGTTAACGGACATTTCACCATCCTCATTGGCAAGCTGCTCTGCAGAATGGCCGAAATTGAGAATCATGTTTGCCTCCTCGAGCGAGAGCGTGTCGGCATTTGCGTCGCTCCACTGTTCAAGCACCTCATTGCCAATGCTCCACATGCAGATGCATGGGTGGTTGCGGTCGCGGAGGATGAAGTCTTCGAGGTCGCGCTCGTGCCACTCGTTGAAGTAGCGAGCATAGTCGTGAGCCGTCTTCTTCTTTCTCCACATATCGAACGACTCATCCATGACGATGAATCCCATCTCGTCGCAGAGATCGAGAAGCTCTGGAGCAGGAGGATTGTGCGAGCAGCGAATGCCATTGATGCCCATGTCTTTCATAAGCTGGAGCTGACGTTGAAGGGCACGTTTGTTGATGGCTGCGCCGAGACAGCCAAGGTCGTGATGGTTGCACACGCCCTGAATCTGCACCTTCTTGTCGTTGAGGAAGAAACCCTTGTCGTTAAACTCTATCTTGCGAAGACCAACACGAGTGTTGTAGCGCTCAATCACCTTCATCGTGCTCTTGTCGTAGATCTTTGTCTGCAGCTTGTAGAGATAAGGGGACTCTATGCTCCAATATCTTGGATTGAGCACAGGCACTTCTGCCTTGCTCGTGATTGTCTCGCCTTTGCCAACGGTCATCTCAAGCTTAGGAGTATTGCTAATGACTTTGTTGTTATGGTCAATCACCTCATACACTACAAGAATCTTGCGCTTCTTGCCTTCGTTCTGAATCTTTGCTTCTACCGAAAGCTTGGCACGGACATCGTTGGCACAGTCTGCCACTACGTATGTGCCATCTTTCACTACATGCACATCGTTGCACGCTGTAATCCAGACATTGCGGTAGATGCCGCAGCCAGAGTACCAGCGGCTGTTTGGCTGCTCCTTGTTGTCCACACGGACAGCAATTACGTTGTTGCCGCTTGTCAGATAGTCAGTGACATCGTAGCCAAAAGAAATATACCCGTATGGACGTGTGCCGAGCTCCTTGCCATTCACATACACTGTGGCGTTCATATACACGCCATCGAAGTCGATGCGTATGCGCTTGCCTTCCTGCTCGCTGTCCAACTTGAAGGTCTTGCGATACCATCCCACGCCTCCAGGCAGTGCGCCTCCACCTGTGCCTGATGGGTTATCCTGGCTAAAGTCGCCCTCGATGGCCCAGTCATGAGGGAGTGTGACCTTGCGCCACTTGCCGTCGCTAAAGTACTTGCCCGATGCCTTAGGGTTATCTTCAAGTGAGAAACGCCATCCGTCGTTGAAGGAACGGCGTGTTTCTGATTGTGCATTGGCTATGAGTGCCAATGCCATGCAGAATACTAATGCTAATATTTTCTTCATGTGTCTAATCTGTGTATTAGTCGTAGAAAAGATGATGCTTCTGATCACAATTTATTACCACCACTGCATCAGTGTGCGCAGATAGGCAGTAAGTTCGCCAGCCATCTTCTCATGCTGCCAGTAGCTTGGGTGCCATGATGCGCCAAAGCCAAGATCGCCATCCTGTGGGGTGAAGTCGAAGCGATACACTTCCTTGTCACCTGCCTTATGAGCGTCTTTCATCGCTGTGTCCATTGCTTTCTTTGCCATTGGGAGGTCTTTTTCACCTCGCATCATCGAACCGCAAAGGAAAACGATTTTAGCGTCTGGATAGTGGCTGCGCACTTTTGAATACAAGTCCTTGTAACCCTTGAGGAGCAAGTCGGGATCTGCGCCAGTGGTGCTTGTGTCGTTTGTGCCAAGATTGATGCAAACCACCTGTGGGGTGAAACGAGAGAAATCCCACTCATACTTGTTGTCGTAGAGCAATGTGTAGGTGTACTCTGTGTTCATGTTGATCTTGTCACCCTTGCGAGGACCATTGTAGTTGCGATAAACGCCAATGCCAGATCGCGCTACAGTCATGTGCACTGCATCAAGATTGCGAGCTGTGCGTGCAGCATAAGTGTAATAGTGGTTGGCTGTTTCGTCCAGATAAGGAGCAGATGCCTCTGTTGCTTCAACGCCGTATCCGCAAGTGATGCTGTTGCCGATGAATTCTATGCGACGCTCAGGCAAGGCTGGGGCAGGAGCCAGAGACTTGCCCTTGTCAACAATGAAGCCGCGGAACTCAGGACGCATGTCGTAGCCTTCGCTGATGTACATGAGCTTGACCTGATGCGTGCCATCTGGCAAAGCTGTGGCAAGATTGACGATTGAGTCGCGCTCGGAGAAGAAGCCCACCTTGAACGGTTCGGCATTGTCAATCTGAGCCATGTAGTAACCGCTATGAGGCTTTGCAATCATCTTGAGCGATGTGCCTGTGAAACCAGCGCGAATCTGAGTGCCTGGGTAGGTGAAGAGTGGGGAATCAGGATTGTCAAAAACGATTCTGCCCACATACTGGATGTTGCTGTCCGATGGCTTTACTACTGTGCCAAAGGGAGCGAGTGTCTGTGCTGATGCTGATGCTGCAATCAGCAACGATGCTGCTATGCAATGTATCTTTTTCATTTCTTCTTGAATTTCTTGTCTTTCTGCATACGAATGACTGTGAATGAATATGCTGGGAGAGAGACTTCGCTTGACATAGTGAATGTCTCTGTTGCAGGAGCATTCACGTTGCGGTCGTCCTCTTTGCCGCTAAGCACTGTCTTAACTGCCTTTTCTTTCTTGAAACCATCGAACGAGCCGTCGGCAAACTCTACAGTATTGGCTACAGGCAGAGCATTGACAAGCTTGATGATAAGTTCGCCTGTTTCCTTGTCAACAACAACAGAAGCCTTCACTCTCTTATCAATGTCACGCTGCGCGTTTTTGTTGTCGTCAGATGGCTGCGTGTTGGCCTTCAAATCGCTATACACGTACTCGTCGCCTGCATTCTGACCACACATCTTCTGCACGTAGTAATTTGGAGTTGGCTTCACTTCCGTATTATTGAAGTAGATGAGATCTGGATTCCACTGAGTGTGTCCCTCTTTTGCAAGAAGCGGTGCGTAGCTTGACATCACAACAACATCGGCATTGCGCTCAACGTTCGTGATATGGATTGCCTCTGCCAAAGCATTGCTCAGGCGGTTGCCTTTCGATGCCCATTCGCCAAGATAAACTTTCGTGCCGTTGCGGTCGTACTTATCGTAGAAATCCTGATGGTTCAAATACCAGCCAACAGGGTTGTAGTAGTGCTCATCCACGATAGGCACATGCTGACGCTTCGCTTCCTTCCATCCATACTCATAGTCAGAGCCTTCCCAGAATGGGCCTACTGTGCCTACGACTGTGATTTCAGGGTGTGCATTCCTAATGCCATTATATAAATATGTGAAACGCTCGTTGAACACGTCGCCCAGCAAGTCTTCGTTGCCAATGCCAAGATACTTCAAGCCGAATGGCTTTGGATGGCCAGCCTTTGCACGCATCTGCGCATAGAAGGATGTCTTTGCATCTCCATTAGCCCACTCTATGAGAGCGAGAAGTTCCTGCAGGTATGATTCCATTGTGAGCGGCTTGCCTTTGTATGTGTATGGAGAAGGTTTGCCTTTCAGGTCTTTTTCGAAAGGAATGCCACCCTGCTGGCCGTGGCCTCCTCTACTTGAGTTCTGGCAAGGAACACCAGCTGCGAGAACAGGAAGTGGCTCTGCGCCAATATCTTCGCAGAACTGGAAATATTCGAAGAAGCCTAAGCCTTTTGTCTGATGATAGCCCCAGATGTTGAAATCAGGCTCACGCTCCCATAGCTCGCCCACCGTTGACTCCCAATGGTAGATGTTGTCAATGCCATTTCCGTGACTCATGCAGCCGCCAGGGAAACGCACGAACTGTGGCTTCATGTCGGCAAGTGCCTGAGCTAAGTCCTTGCGCAAGCCATTCTCGCGATTCTTGAATGTGTTCTTTGGGAAAAGAGATACAAAGTCAAGGCTGAGGTCGCCTGTTTGCAATGGCTCTATCACAAGCTTTGCCTTGTCTGCTGATGCAGAAGGAGTAAGAACTGCTTTCTGCTGGATCCAAAGTGGGGTAGAAGTGAATTGTGCTGATGCGAGCACATTGTTTCCATCCACAAGAGTAACGCGAATTTTGCCGTAGTAAGAGTTGCGCAAGAAGAGGGAAAGATTGTACTTTTCACCTTTCTTCACAGCAATTCCGTCCCAACCGTCGTTCACAAGCTTGGCACCAACGATATTGGTTTTCAGCACAGCATAATTCTTGTTGTTTGGATGCAAAGGGTAGTCGCTGCGCGAAAGCAGCTCTGTGCCTGTGCCTTCCATGTGCCAGCCAGTCAGCGAGTTCCATTCGCCACGATCTACATTTGTGTATTCAAAGTCGCGGTTTTGAATCAACTCGGCATACAAACCGCCATCAGCACTGTAGTTAATGTCCTCGAAGAAGATGCCGAACAGTTCTGAAGAAATTGGCTTGCGATCGTTCTGATTGATTGAAAGCACGGAGCGGATGCCACTTTTGCCTTCCAGGGATTGCACTCTGACGCCTTCTCCATCGCGGATGCCAGAAATCTCAGCCGCATCAGAAAAAACTTTCAGTTTCTCAATCACTGAGTATGGCACGCGAATGACATTGTTTGCTGAAGCAGCCTTCATCTGCTTCTTCTTCGCTACAAATTCATCCTCTGAAAGATATGGGTAATCCTGTGGCTTCCATACGCATAAGTCCACTGACTCGGTCTTGGCATACTGAGGTATGTTCTCGCCTACAAGAAATTCAGCATAGAACTTGCTGCCATCGTAGCTCAGCACAGGTGAATACATTTTCTTTTGTGCTCCCCAAGTGCCGAAGTCGCTTGAGAAGAGTTGTTTGCTTATAGTCATCCAAGTATGGTTGTCGGCAGAGTATGCAATACGAAAGCCGCCACCTGGACCGTTGTACACTGGCTTGACGTACACCGAATCGGGATGATTGGCAAGAGCTACAGCCGATGCAGCGGCAAGCAGTGCAGAAATGAGAATCTTCTTCATTGGGATTTGTATAGTAAAGTTAGTATTTTCGTTTCACATGGTTATTATTTCACTGTCAGCATGCCTGACACTGAGTTTGTCTCGGCTGCTATAGTGCCGTTCGGGAGATCGGCATTGAAGTAAATGCTGCTTGTTGAGAATGTGACTGTATAAACGCCAGCTGAATCAGGAACAGCCATCTTCACTGTTGGTTCCTCAATGCCTGGCGATACTACTTTCACATCTTTCCCTTGCTTGTATTTGCCTCCGGTCATGCGGAAATAATAAGTGCATTTCTGAGCATACTTGCTCTTCTTCTTTATTGACACTCGCACAGTCACACTGTCATTCTGGCCTATCACGCATGTTGAGGGGGTAAATGACATCTCTCCAAACTCAGGAACTACTCCGTGCACGTCGTCGTCTTCGCAACTTACGAATGAAAATAGCGCTATCAACGCTGAAATTGAAAGGGAAAATAGTCTTTTCATTATGTTTTAGTGTTTATTTTCTTTGCAAAGGTATTGAAATTTTATTAATAATGTGTATCTTTGCCCAATAATTTAATAAAATAGAATATGTTTAGCGGCATCGTCGAAGAATTTGCTACGGTAGTAGCTATAGAAAAAGAGCAAGAGAATATGCATTTCACCCTCACTTGCTCGTTTGTTGATGAACTGAAGATTGATCAGAGTGTGGCACACAATGGTGTTTGTCTCACTGTGGTCAAGATTTTCGACAATAAATATGTTGTCACAGCAATGAAGGAAACTCTTCTCAAATCCAACCTCGGTTTGCTCAAGGTGGGAGATAAAGTGAACGTCGAGCGTTCGATGATGATGAATGGTCGCTTGGACGGCCACATCGTGCAGGGACACGTGGATCAGACAGCAGAGTGCGTGGAAAAGATTGACCAGCAGGGCAGCTATACTTTCACGTTCAAGTATATGTTTGACAAGGAAATGGCAAAGAAGGGCTACATGACGGTGGATAAGGGCAGCGTGACTGTGAACGGAGTGTCTCTTACAGTTTGCAACTCGCAGGACGATTCTTTCCAGGTCAACATCATCCCATACACTTACGACAACACTAATTTCCACCAGATTGAGGTGGGAACAAAAGTCAATCTCGAGTTTGACATCATTGGCAAGTATATTGCTCGCATTCAAGCCTTTTAACATGAAGAAGAAGTATTGGAAGTCTATAAAATAGACAACTAATGTAAAATGGCAAACACTATAACCTTAAATCAAATGGGAATTCAATATCTTCTGAGAAAAAAATGGATAATTGTGGCGTGCATCCTTCTTTGTATGCCATGTATCTTCTGCTTGCCTGTGAAGGCATACAGCAACCATAGCGGCGTAGATGATGGCGTGCCTCAGCATGTCACCGATCGCTTCTTTGATGCAATCAATTGTCTTGGAGAAAATTGGGTGGATGAGTTTATTGATAGTCTTAATGTCGAAGGCAAGAAGAGTGGCGGTGAGCAATACCGCTGCTATGCGGACGTGCTTGATGTTTATAAAGCTTGCATCGAGGATGACTCGCTTAAATTCTTTGCACTGTGCGACGTTGCGCTCAACGAGACAAAGGAATTAAAGAACAATAATCTCTATTACAATCTTCTGCTCAATCAAGTAGGTTTCTACACAAGCCATAACAATTCGTTCAAGGCACAGAAAGTGGCAGAAAGACTTGTGGATGAGACACGTGAATCGGCTGATCTTTATGGCATAATCAATGCAAATACCAGCCTTGCAACCATACATTATGACCGAGGAAACTACTTGCAAGCAATAGAGTTGTACAATAAATGCCTGAAGTACATTGGTTTGAAAACTGATCGCAAGAAATCAGTAGAAGCTCAGCTTCTTTTTCTGATAGCAGATTGCTATTTGCATCTTGGAAAGAGCAAGACAGCTTTGAATTATAGTCAGCAGGCATACCAGATTGCAAAAGATAACGAATCGTTAGTTATTGTTGCTTTATGCCATTTCAAACTTGGGAATTTTGATGAGTTCAAGAAATCGTATCAGATATTGAAGAACAACAAGAATTCCCTTTCTGTTGAGTTAAAGACCCGTTTTCAATACTTAACAGCTTTGCATTACGCAGTGGAAGGCAACTACAACAAGGCACTTTCTGCTTGTGACAGCATAGGTAAGATTCCTGAATTGTACAATGCTAAATGCGACGTGTGTAAGATGATGAATAACTGGAAGGATGCATACAAATACAGGGCATTGTCTAATGAATATGCAGACTCAATGCAGCAGTTAATGTTTGAAGATCTGGTCGTTTCTGCAAGCAGTGAGGTGGACGCTTTGTACAATCTGAGCGAAAAAGAAGCAGAGATACGCAAGAACAGAATTACCCTTGCTTGTGTTTCCTTTGGCATTTTCGTTCTGGCTGTTGTTTTGGTTTTCATAGTGTGGAACAATAGGTTGCACTCTCGATGGCAAAAGAATCGCATTGCCATCATCAAGCGATACAACAAAGAATTGGCAGAGGCAAAAGAGAAGGCGGAGAATGCTAATAGACTCAAAACGCTTTTCCTGCAGAATCTGAGCCACGATGTGCGCACACCTCTCAATGCTATTGTGGGATTCTCGCAACTGTTAGGTTTGCCAGACGGATTCAACAGTGAGCAGGAAAAGGATCAGTACAATAGTTACATCACTAACAACTCAGAAATGCTGCTGATGCTGTTTGAAGATATCCTGAATATGAATGAGCTGGAGAAAGGAAACTTCAATGTCGTTTGTCATGACACAAATTGCAATGAGCTGTGCCGTAAGATACTTAAGTGCGTGGAGTACAGACTTCCAAATGACGTGGTGCTGAACTTCTCGACTAATGTGGCAGACGAATTCACCATCAACACAGACGGCAGGCGTGTTCAGCAAGTGCTCGTGAATTTCCTGACCAATGCATGCAAGCACACGCAAGAAGGTGAGATAAGACTCGAGTGCAATGTGGATAATCAAAACAAAAACATCACATTTTCTGTCATCGACACTGGCGAAGGTGTTCCAGAAGATATACGCAACTCTCTCTTTGACCGATTCGTAAAAAGCGGCTCTGCAGAAGACAGTCATGGCATTGGTCTCAACATCTGTACTACAATCGCAGATAAGTTGGGTGGCACAGTTAGACTCGACCAATCATATAATGATGGTGCTAAGTTCGATTTCATTCTGAACATTTAACCAATGCGTTCTTTTCAGAATCGGCATTATGTTAAATTGAGCAAGTGAGGGGGCATAAACAAAAAAATTCAAGGTAGCAATTCCACTCGTGCCAAACTACCTACAAGCACATACCACATCACGTTCAAAGTGACGAAATAGCGTGCGAAAATGACGGGAATTGGCATTATGTGCTAAAAAGTGATGATTTAACAGAGATTTGTTTGGAGTTTTACATTTTTTTGTGTTACTTTGCAACGAAAATCTTAATCATTTATTATTAACTTCTAAAAAATATTTTGCCTATCGAGAAAACATTACGCTAACCAAAACATTCAAGCATAATGAAATCAATCGACGATAGCTTTGCACTTGCTGCAGAGAATCGCTTTCGCAAGAAAGAATTGAATGATATGACCGATGAGGAATTGGTCTGCATGTACATAGATGGCAATAATAGTGCTTTCGATACCATATTGAAGCGCTATGAGAATAAGGTTTTCACTTATCTCCTATGCACCGTAAAGAATCAAGAACTGGCTGAGGATCTCTTTCAAGATATCTTCATCAAGGTTGTTGTGCGCATAAAAAAGGGGCAGTATTCCGAGCATGGCAAATTCTCTTCGTGGCTGATGCGCATAGTGCACAATCATGTGATTGACTTTTACCGCACTTCGCCAGCAGAAACAATCATCTCCAACGATGCTGGCGAATACGACATATTGAACGATCATAATATTGCAGTCAACGAGAATCGTGAGCAAGAAATGATCGACCACCAGACCATGCACGAAATCAAGGAACTCATCGACCTGCTGCCAGAGACTCAGCGAGATGTAGTGCTGATGCGTTATTTCGAAGAACTGTCGTTCAAGGAGATTGCAGAAAAGAAGAATTGTAGTATCAATACAGCTCTTGGACGTATGCACTATGCAATCAATAATCTACGAAAAATGGCATACGAGCGCGGCATTAATCTCGCTTCGTAGTGTATAAACAAGAAATGCTCCCGACTGACACAGATACTGTCCAGTTGGGAGCATTTCATTTATTATGTGACAAAAAAACCTGCAAGACTTATGTCAAGCAGGTCCAATTCCCTCTAGGATTCTATGAGAATCCAAAGTTAGTTGAGTCTTTCGTTTGCGACTATCGATTAGAGAGAGTCAGCAACTGCAGAGTCACCAACGATAGAGTCGATCTCAGCAGCAGCAGAGTCGATAACCTCAGCGATTGAATCGAGTGCGTTTTCGAGTGAGTCAACTGCAGCTGGGTTAGAGTTGCAAGATACGAAAGAAGCAGATGCTGTAACTGCGATAGCAGCAACTACCATAAATACCAACTTTTTCATTTTTTACTTTTTGCTTTAATTTGTTAAACAATCAATTTGCTTTCAAAACCGATGCAAAGTTACGGAGTTTTATGATACGTTGTATTTAAAAATAGCATTATTTTCACTTTGTGAGTGTTTTTTTAACAATTGATTACAAAAAACAACACAAATACAGAGAAAAAGCACTGTGTACGTACACAAAAGAGACTTATACTTAGATACAATAAACAAACTGAGAAGAAAGTAATAGATAATGTATTATACAAGCATGAGATCGGACATAACATCATTTGACACGAACAATCCTGACCGTGACAACTTTAACACATTATTAATATATATGAGCTTACCTGATTCGATATGCTTTCTTGCATTGTTAAGACAATACTGACGGTGTGATTCGCCAAATCGAATGCAAAGGTCATTCATATCTAAACCCACAGCAGTACGAAGACCAGTAAAGACGTATTCATCGTAGCGCATATCATCGGTCAGTTCTTCCGTGTCAAGTTGAGCACCATTGAGGTAATCGGTGAGTGAGTCGGGATTGAAATGGCGGTTAGTGCCGTCGTATGAATGCGCGCCTGCACCAATACCAAGATATGGTATGCCATGCCAGTAGCTAGAATTATGGCGAGATGCCTTTCCTGGTACAGCAAAGTTGGAGATTTCATAATGCTCATACCCAGCGCCAGATAGAGCGTCTATCAAATGCTCGTACATTGCCAAAGAAAGTTCATCACTTATTTCCTCTATCTCTCCCCTATCAAGCATCTTACCAAGCAATGTGCCATCTTCATACATCAGAGAGTATGCAGAGATGTGTTGAACATTGAGTGAGATGGCTTTTAGTACATCATCCTGCCACTGTGCAAGAGTTTGACGAGGGAAGCCAAACATGAGGTCGATACTTATATTGTCGAAGCCTGCTGCCTGGGCATCGCGAACGGCTAGGATAGCTTGTTCAGAAGTATGGCGACGGTTGAGGAAACGAAGTCGCTCATTGGAGAATGTCTGCACTCCCATACTGAGGCGGTTCACACCTAGCTCACGAAGTTGTCGAAGAAGCTGGGGGGTGAGGTCATCGGGATTTCCCTCGATGGTGATTTCTGCATTCGCGCGAACATTATATATTTTATATATAGAACAGAGAATGCGCTTTAGGTCCCCAACTGGCAACTGAGTTGGAGTTCCACCACCGAAATAGATGGTTTCTACATCGTCATGCAAGTACAGACGACGCTGTTTCAGCTCGTCGCACACACGCTCTGCATAACGACTTCGCATCTCAAGCGAAGTAGTGGAGAAGAAGCCGCAATAGATGCATCGCGACTTGCAGAATGGAATATGAACGTAAATACCTGCCATTTCAGCTGCAAAATTAAGCAATTAAACGTAAAGAAATGCGAAAATGTTGTACAACATATAATTTTGTCTATCCATTCGGAGAAAAAGCAGTAATTTTAGCCCGATTTTGAAAATAAAACCTTAATAATACCAATAGAATAATGAAAGTTTACCAGACCAACGAGATCAAGAACATTGCCCTTCTCGGCAATGACGGCGCCGGTAAGACAACACTTACAGAGGCGCTTTTGTATGAGGCAGGAATCATTAGCCGTCGCGGTCGCATCACTGCTAAGAACACAGTGAGCGATTATTTCCCTGTGGAGCAGGAGTACGGCTACAGTGTATTCTCTACAGTATATCATGTTGAATGGAATGGTAAGAAGCTCAATATCATTGACTGCCCAGGTTCTGATGACTTCGTAGGTGCTGCAATGACTGCGCTCAATGTTACCGACACAGCTATTCTGCTTCTCAACGGTCAATACGGTCCAGAAGTAGGAACTCAAAACCACTTCCGCTACACAGAGAAGCTCGGAAAGCCAGTGATCTTCCTTGTTAACCAGCTCGATTCGGAGAAATGCGACTTCAACCAGGTGCTTGACAACTTGATTGAAATCTACGGAACAAAGGTTGTCCCTGTTCAGTACCCACTCAACGAAGGTCCAGATTTCAACTCGCTTATCGACGTACTTCTGATGAAGAAGTACTCTTGGAAGCCAGAAGGTGGCGCTCCAATCATCGAAGACATTCCTGAAGAGGAAATGGAGAAAGCAAAGGAAATGCACCGCGCACTTGTGGAGGCTGCTGCAGAAAACGATGAAACTCTTATGGAGAAGTTCTTCGAAACAGAAAGCCTCACAGAGGACGAGATGCGCGAAGGCATCCGCAAGGGCTTGGCAGCAAGAAGCATATTCCCTGTATTCTGCGTTTGTGCATACAAGGATATGGGCGTTCGCCGCTTGATGGAGTTCCTCGGCAACGTAGTTCCATTCGTTGACGAGATGCCACAGGTTCACAACACTCGCGGCGAGGAAGTTATGCCAGATCCTGCAGCTCCTACATCTCTCTACTTCTTCAAGACTGCCAACGAACCACACATCGGCGGTGTGCAGTATTTCAAGGTTATGAGCGGTAAAGTGCACGAAGGCGATGACTTGATCAATGCCGATCGCGGTTCAAAGGAGCGCATGGCACAGCTCTTTGCTTGCGCAGGTTCAAACCGCATTAAGGTGGAAGAGCTTGTGGCAGGCGATATTGGTTGTACAGTGAAGCTCAAGGATGTTCGCACAGGCAACACACTTGTTGGCGCAGGTTGCGAGAACAAGTTCAACTTTGTAAAATATCCTAACCCTAAATATATTCGTGCCATCAAGGCAGAGAACGAAGCAGACACAGAAAAGATGGTGGCTGCTATCCAGAAGATGGTTCAGGAGGATCCAACTTGGATTCTCGAACAGAGCAAGGAGCTGAAGCAGACACTCATTAAGGGTCAAGGTGAGTTCCACTTACGCACGCTGAAGTGGCGTCTTGAGAACAATGAGGAGATCTATGTTCGCTTCGAAGAACCAAAGATCCCATATCGCGAAACTATCACTAAGGCGGCCCGCGCTGACTACCGTCACAAGAAGCAGTCAGGTGGTGCAGGTCAGTTCGGTGAGGTTCACCTCATTGTTGAGCCATACTACGAAGGTATGCCTGAACCTACTACTTACAAGTTTGGCAATCAGGAGTTCAAGATTACTCCAAAGGGCAAGGAAGAGGTTGATCTCGAATGGGGCGGTAAGGTTGTGTTCATCAATTCGGTTGTTGGTGGCGCTATTGACACACGCTTCATGCCTGCAATCCTCAAGGGTATCATGAGTCGCATGGAGCAAGGCCCACTTACAGGAAGCTATGCTCGTGACGTACGTGTCATAGTATATGATGGCAAGATGCACCCAGTAGATTCAAATGAACTCTCATTCATGCTCGCAGGTCGTCATGCATTCTCTGAGGCATTCAAAGAGGCTGGACCAAAGCTGCTGGAGCCAATCTATGATGTAGAGGTGTTTGTTCCTGGCGACAAGATGGGAGACGTGATGTCAGACCTTCAGGGCCGTCGCGGTATGATCATCGGCAGCGAAAGCGAGAGCGGCTACGAGAAGCTTATTGCTAAGGTGCCTCTCAAGAGTTTGAGCAGCTACTCCACAACTCTCAGCTCTATCACAGGCGGCCGTGCAAGTTTCATCATGAAATTTGCAAGCTATGAGCTCGTTCCTACCGACATCCAGCAGAAGCTGATGAAGGAGTTTGAGGAGCAGAGCAAGGATGAAGATTAATCTCCATAGAATTGAAACAATGACATCGGCAACATTAGTTATTGCTGCTGAGAAAATACAAAGCGTGGGATAGACGCAAATGGAGGGTAAACGTGGGTCCCCACTGCTCCATTTGAACTTAATCCATTTTTTTCGAGGAGGGTTTGCAATATGCAAACTCTCCTCTATTTTATGCTCCATTTTTTATGCGTAGTTAACAAATTAGCAATTACAACAACTAAGAAGCGTTAACAATAGCAAATTATGAAAGTATAAATTTAGATTTTTCGTTAATCAATAACCTTAATTTTAAGAAATACTCTACATTTGCAACAGAAAACAATAAGCAGCACATCATTGACAAAATAAATATAGAAATGAAGAAATCGACAATCACCATCCTTGCCATCGTAATGGGCGTATCCTTCGTGAGTCTGCTTGGCTTGCAAATGCGGTACATAGAAGAGATCATCTCTCGTCGCCGAGCACATTTCGAGGAATCCGTGAGTCGCAGTCTTTACGAGACCGCACATCAGATGGAACTAGACGAAACTAAACGGTACCTCGAGGATGGTCCCGATGCTATGGCAGGCATTGCAACTGCAGTGGATTCGGTGTATGTGTCAACCGACTCAAGTGTGATACAGCGCACACGCCAAGTGACTGCGAAGGACGGCAGCGTATTCACTTCACGCGAAACAACAGCCAGCACCAGTCTATCAGACAAGTACTTCACACGAAAGGAAGCCACCACCAACGACAGAGTGCGCTCACTGAAAGAGATTATGGCACTTCGATATGCCAAGGAACAGAAACTTGTGGAGGAAGTAATATACAGCATACTCTACACCGCCAGTGACCGTCCGCTCGACAAGCGAATCAATTTTCAAGAACTGGACCAAACGCTGATGGCACAACTGAGCAGCAACGGCATTGACATTCCTTACCATTTCTGCGTGACAACAAGCAATGGTGAAATAGTGTATCAGTGCGACGACTACGAAAGCGCAGGTGATGAGCACATGTTCACCGAGGTGCTCTTCAAGAACGATCCAGTGCAGTGCGGCGGCGTACTCAAAGTACATTTCCCAGACTTGAGTCAATACATTCATCGATCACTCTGGTTCATGATGCCATCCATCATATTCTCCTTCCTTCTGCTCGCCACGTTTGTCATCACTCTGATACTCGTGTTCCGCCAGAAGAAAGTGACTGAGTTGAAGAACGACTTCATCAACAATATGACACATGAGTTCAAAACACCGATATCATCCATCTCGCTTGCCGCACAGATGCTTGGCGACGAATCGGTAAAGAAGACACCAGCACTCACGCAGAGACTCACCAGCACCATCATCGATGAGACGAAACGATTGCGCTTCCAAGTGGAAAAGGTACTACAGATGTCTATGTATGAGAATCAGAAAGCAAACCTCCACATGAAGGAAGTGAATATTAACGAGCTCATAGCAGGCGTAGTGCACACCTTTGCCCTAAAGGTAGAGAAGAACGGAGGCAAGATAGTGTCTCACATTCGTGCAGAAGCACCGATGATATGCGTGGACGACATGCACTTCACTAACGTAATCTTCAACTTGATGGATAACGCAGTGAAGTATAAACGAAACGATGCTGACCTCGAACTCAACGTGGAGACTTGGAACGAGCCAGGCTTGCTTTGCATCTCCATACAAGACAACGGCATTGGCATAAAGAAAGAAGACCTGAAACGCATATTTGAGAAATTCTACAGAGTGCATACAGGCAACTTGCACGACGTGAAAGGCTTTGGACTCGGACTCGCCTACGTGCATAAGATTGTGAAAGACCATCACGGCACCATCCACGCAGAAAGTGAACTTGGCATCGGAACTAAATTCATCATAAAGCTGAAGACTGAGTAGAACTTGGCTGAAAGTGGAGATAGCAAGTTGAGAGAAGATAGAGAAAAGTTAAACAGTAAATGGTAAATTATTAAATAGCAAAAAACATTATGATTTCAGAAGAGAAACTTGAAGAAGTAAACATCCTCCTTTGCGAAGATGACGAAAGCCTGGGCATGCTCTTGCGTGAATACCTTGAGGCTAAAGGTTACCACCCATTCCTCTGCCAGGATGGTGAAGAAGGCTACCGCGCTTTCTTGCAGAGCACATTCGACCTCTGCATCCTCGATGTGATGATGCCAAAGATGGACGGATTCACGCTTGCAAGCAAGATTCGTGAGCTCAACTATGACATTCCGTTCATGTTCCTCACAGCAAAGAATCTGAAAGATGACGTACGCGAAGGCTTCGAGCTTGGTGCCGACGACTACATCACCAAGCCATTCACAATGGAAGAGCTCGTCTTCCGCATTGAAGCAATCCTCCGTCGCGTACGCGGCAAGAAGACTAAGGACATGACCGTGCGCCAGATCGGCAAATTCACATTCGACACACAGAAGCAGATCCTTACACTTGGCGACAATCAAGAGAAGCTCACTACTAAGGAGGCAGAGCTCCTCACTCTGCTCAGTAATCGCCAGAACGAGCTGCTACAGCGCGACTATGCCCTCAAGACGATTTGGATTGACGACAACTACTTCAACGCCCGCTCAATGGACGTGTACATCACCAAGCTGCGCAAGCACCTGAAGGAAGATCCAAACGTGGAGATTCTCAACGTTCATGGCAAAGGCTACAAGCTCGTCATCAGCACTGATGGCAAAAATGAGAACTAAACCTTCGTACTATACAAAAACAAAAAGCCTGGGTGCAAGAATGCATCCAGGCTTGTTTATTTCTTTCAATCCAAAAAGTGGAATTAGTCCACCTTCTTGTTCAGTACGATGTGAAGGATGAGACCAACTACGATGAGACCGAGAGCGCCCCAAGTGTAAGGATTCTGATCAGCAAGGTCACCCATTGCTGGTACTACAGCGCAAAGGATCTGTGCCAAAGCGCCTAAGATGATAAGGATAATTCCGAGATTTTTCATTGTATAGTTATTTTATTTATTTGCATTCACTCACCAATCTGCACTATGTAGCAAGTGCACTTTTGGTTTTTCGCTACAAAATAAGCACTTTTTCTTCATATTACGAAACATTTTAGCAAGAATTTTTGTTTTTATTCGATATTTAATCGATTAAAGGATTTTTTTTGCCATTTCCTTTTAGTTTTCGTGAGAAAATTCGTAACTTTGCACCGCTTTTGCGAAAGCATTGGCATGTGATAACAAAATTATTAAACAAACTTATTTTATTGATCAATTATGAATCAATACGAAACCGTTTTCATTTTAACTCCCGTTTTGTCTGATGTTCAGATGAAGGAAGCGGCTGATAAGGTTAAGAATCTCCTCGTAGAGCTTGGTGCAGAGATCATCAACACAGAGGACTGGGGTCTCAAGACTCTTGCTTATCCAATTCAGAAGAAGACATCTGGCTTCTACCAGATGATCGAGTTCAAGGCAGAGCCTACAGTGATTGCTAAAGTTGAGTTGCAGATGCGTCGCGACGAGCGTATCATCCGTTTCCTCACAGTTAAGAACGAAAAGTACGCAGCAGCTTACGCTGAGAAGCGTCGTAACAAGAAGGAGGCATAAACCATGGCACAGTCAGAAATCAGATACTTAACTCCTACTACAGTTGACGTTAAGAAGAAGAAGTATTGCCGTTTCAAGAAGAGCGGTATCAAGTACATCGACTATAAGGATCCTGAATTCCTCAAGAAGTTCCTCAACGAGCAGGGTAAGATTCTCCCACGCCGCATCACAGGCACTTCATTGAAGTATCAGCGTCGCGTTGCACAGGCTGTAAAGCGTGCACGCCACATCGCTCTCCTTCCATACGTAACAGACTTGTTGAAATAATTAAATAGGAGGTAAGAACAGTATGAAAATCATTCTTAAGAAAGACGTCATTGGCTTAGGCTACAAGGACGAAGTCCTCACAGTAAAGGACGGTTATGGTCGCAACTATCTTCTTCCTCAGGGTTTCGCAGTACTCGCTACTGAGAAGGCCATTAAGCAGCTCAACGAGGAACTCAAGCAGCGTGCTCACAAGATCGCAAAGATCAAGGCTGACGCTGAGGCAGAAGGCAAGAAGTTTGAAGGCATTAGCCTTGTTATCGAGGCTAAGGTTTCTGAGGGTAAGAACATCTACGGTTCAGTAGGTGCAAAGGAGATCGCAGCAGCTCTCGCTGCTAAGGGTCTTGAAATCGACTCTAAGCTCATCGCAGTAAAGGCAGCTAAGACACTCGGTCAGTTCGAGGCAGTAGCACGCTTCCACCGCGAAGTAAACGTTACAATCCCATTCGAGGTTGTATCAGAGGATGGCAAGGTTGCAGCTCCTGCTCCAGCACCAGTTGAAGAGGCTCCAGTAGAGGAGGCTCCAGCAGCTGAGGAAACAGCAGAATAAGCATCATTTTGCTAAATAAACCAAGCAAGTGCCCGATAGACAGATGTCTATCGGGCATTTCTGTATATACAGAACGCCTTTAAAAAAGATATTCCCGCGCCTCACGGTGCAGGAATAATCAGGTGAAATGTTAATATTTCTATTGGGGGAAAAGGACTCGAACCTCTCGGTTCGTTTCGCTCTCGCCAAAATCTTTGGGGACAATAAAAAACGAGAGCGCTTGTCCAAATAGCATAATATATGTATGAATAATTTTTCTTTATTTTCTATGCAAATATAGTGAAATAAATTGAAACAATTGTCAAAAGCAACTATTTTTTATATTCCTGCAAGAAAGAATAAGTTAAAAAGCGCCTTTTTGACTACAATTTACAACATTTACTCACTACATGTTAGCAAGGACGCTGCTTAGGAAGATTGAACACATCCTGAACCTCTTTCATTGCCTCGTCTGTCATTCCGTCTGGTTCGGAGCCCATAGACTTAGCACACATGTATATGTTGGCAGCCTTGCAAAGCACATCTGTCTGGTCAAAAGCATCCATGATGTCCTGACCCACAGCTACAGTGCCATGCTTTTCCCACAGCACTACGTCGTGAGTCTTGATCTGCTCAAGCGTAGCCTCAGCTAGTTCCACCGATCCTGGCAATCCGTAAGGCACAATTCCTATGCCAAGCGGAGCGAATGCCAAAGTCTCAGGAATCATTGACCACAACACTCGAGTCATCTCATCACCCTTCAGGAAACGCTGTATGTGCGACATAGCTACAAGCTCAATAGGATGAGTATGCAGAGTAGCCTTGTAGCACGATCCTGTTTCCAGCAAATAGTTCTGCAGAGCCAAGTGAGAAGGCAGTTCCGAAGTAGGCATCACAGGTTCATCAGCAATGATCTCGTAGCTTGCGCAGTCATCGCAGATGCGCACGATTGAGCCATTCTGCATTGGATGCTTAGCCAAGTCGCGCATGCGCTTGCCAGTTCCTTTGCAGTAGAAGTACTTACCCTTCAACTGCGGTAGCACCATGCCAATCTGCTTTACAGGAGCAATGGCAGGCATTGCCTTGCACTCGTCATCCATAAACTCAGTCACATTCACAGTGATGTTGCCGCCGTTTCTCTCTGCCCAGCCTTTCTGCCACAGATATCCGGTCACCTCTGCTATTTCATTCACCACCGCCTCAAGTCCAGGGCGGCCATCAAGAATTGATTTCATAATAGTATATGTGTAGTTAGTTGTTTGTAATAATCGCATTAGCCACGATGGCATGAGAATCCTGTTTCCACTCCCCTACCCGCCTTCATCCACAATCAAATGCAAAGTAACGCATTTCTTTTCAAATCGCCAAACGAAAAGCCGTATTTTTAGAAATCATCATCCGAGAGCAGGATTCCTATTGAAATGCCTATTTTGTTCTGAACGGTTTTGAAGTTGCCCTCCCTGCGGTAGAAATGATGGTTAGTCAAGCCATGTGAATAGGTGAATGAGCATTGCACATTCTTTATGCGGAGTGTTGCTCCGAGCTCTGTGGAAACATTGAATCGACGAGGCCACTCGTCGCGGCCGTACTTTTGATTCATGTGAGGATGTCCATGATAGTAGTCGTAGTAATCATCGAGGAAGTCGTCATAATAATCATCATCCGTACCATACTCGCCATGAATTGCCCAGTTGAAGCCAAGGCCTCCATAGATGGAAAGAGAAGAGTTTCTATTGAATGGAAGGCGATACATTGCATGCCAGAGGCAAGTAAAGACTTGACTCTGTGAAATTGTCCCATCCCATTTCCTTCACGGCACTGCTCACTGAGAAATAACCCTCATAAAAGAGTCCAGAATGCAAGCCTATGCCAATTGGGTGGCATGGCTGGAATGTCAAGCCTACCTGCACTCCATGAAGTCGCTTGCCTTCTTCACCCCAGAAGTTCTCGCGCCACGTGTAGTCGCCGAAATCGGTGCTCCAACATTTATTCACGTAGCCAATGGACAGCGCACAAAACACATCTTCATGATTCCCAGCGAAGAGGTCGAAATAATTTGAGTTATAACCGTGATATGGTGCATGCTCGTGATGAAAAAACGATGCCTCCGAACGAGGGAGGTCTGCTCCTCCACCAGTCTGCCAATCTTGAGCTGTGGCGACAAGCGAAGAAAGCGACACACAGAATGCCAATAAGTACTTTTTCATTTCTTTTGTCATTTATTATTTGCCTGTTGTCTTCGTGCTGACCACCTCATGATTGTATGATCGGTAGCCATCCACAGGGATTTCAATGTCTGGTTCTTCGAGCACACCAGCATGCGGGAGCTCAAACTGAAGATATTTGATTGGGATGCCTCTGTCGAGCCACATCTGCTCGTAGTATGTGCGGATGGTGCGGAGCGGATCTGCTTCATCTATTGCTGACGTCTCACTCTCGCTGCCATACAAATCAAAGATGCATTCACGAAGCGGAAGAGCATTCTTCTCCACCATATACTTTGTGTATGTAGCAAGGAAATTGCTGTCTGTCTTCACATTTATCAAGCCGCCATCTGCAAGAAAATGGCGATAGCGCTCCATGAAATACGTAGAAGTAAGACGCTTAGTAGCTTTCTTCATCTGTGGATCGGAGAAAGTGAGCCATATCTCTGCCACCTCATCCTCTGCAAAAAGCCCATCTATGCACTCAATGTTCGTGCGGAGGAACGCAACATTCTGCATGCCTTCCCTCAAAGCTTCCTCCGCGCCGTGCCACATGCGTGACCCTTTGATATCCACACCGATGAAGTTGCGGTCAGGATACTGCTTCGCCAGGCCTATGGTGTACTCGCCTCGTCCGCAGCCAAGCTCGAGAGTGATTGGGTTGTCATTATGAAAGAAATCCTTATGCCAGTTGCTTTTGAGGGCGAAACCTTCCTTCTGCAATTGCCAGAAAGGGCACTCAACAACGAGAGGATTGGAAGCCATATCGGCGAATTTTGCTAATTTACCTTTGCCCATATATGAGTTGTAAATTGATTGTCATATAATTAATAAGATTGTGCGATGGCAAGTGTGTAGTGCTGAATCTTATCACCCACAGGCACCTTGCACTTCACTCTCTCCATCACCACCTTGCCATTCGTTGCACAAATCAACGCAGCCGACTCTGCCACACCGTAGCACCCCGACGATTCGAACACCTTGTCCGACGGGTTCGGAATCGGCATCTTGGCAAGCTCTGCTGCAGGAAAGAAAAACAAGTTTGCCTTCGAGCACAGCGAGCGCAATTCAGAAAGCAGCGGCTCATTCTTCTTGTCCTCAATGCTGCCTATGGTTGCTATGCTCTCAATGCAGAACCCCTCCTTCTCCACTTTGTGCAGAATATGCTTTGCCATCGTGACTGACGCATGGCGCTGGCATCCCACGCCCAAGTGCAGCGTGCGAGGGAAGTACTGTATAGTAGGCACATCCTGTTCCGGATAGATGCGAGGCGAGACGATGATTAGCATTTCGAATGCATGCTTCCGGCGTATGAAGAATCGGTAGTCGGGATACGAATCGAACACTGTCACATGCTCGGGAGCCGTGGAACGAAGGAACTGAGCCCCCTTGTCGTTGGCATCGAGAATGAGAGCCGTTGCCTTGCTTTCATCAAACAGCGAGATGAAATCGCTGAACGCCTCTGGCTTGCGGGCAAGAGGGCAGCGCCATCCGTATTCGAGCGTGAACGTGTCGAGTGTCCAGAGTGCTGGAGTGGTATGTTGTTTATTGTCTTGCATTGCTTAGTTTGCTCTCAGATGTAAAGAAAGCTATGATCTGTTTGTATGTTGAAATGTCCCTGCAATATGTGCGCCTTACGGCAATTCGAGGTCAAACTCCTCCTTCAGTTTCCTCAACTCCTCGCTCTGGTCGAGCAAGATATTTAGCTGCTCGTAGCGAGAGTATGTTCGTCGTCGGTCAGTTACCTCGCGCATTCTCGTGGATATGGAGATAGTGTTGTTCTGCAATTGCTGATGCAGGAAACCCTCTATCCTGCTGCGATACTCAAGGAACTGGGACTCAACAATAGGATTATCCACTATCACCACTACGGACGATCCATCCTCCTGCAGCATTGGCTCCATATTATCTATATGGTTTGCCATTGCCACTTCCTTCTCTGGCAATTGGTGGACAAATTCTCTCCATGCCACTTTGAGATCTATCTCAGACACAGGCCTGTTTATGACTGGAGCCTGCGCCTTGCTTGCATCGTTCTGCATCGAGCTTGGTGCTGCCTGCTGAACGGCACTTCCGCTCTCTTTTCCCATTTGTCCCTGGCGGATGGAAAAGCCCACCATGCGGCGGTTCAAGGCTGGAGCCACCGCACGAGGAGTTGTTTGCTGCACAGCTGCTGGCGCACTCATCTGAGTAGATGCCTGCTGATCAACTGCAGGTTGCTGAGGTGCAGCGGCAGTGGCTGCCTGTTTTTCAGGCAAGCTGCCATTGCCAGTTGATGCTTTCAGCTGGCTGAATATTGGTTTTAGCATCTTCTTAGGGCTACGCCCCGATGCTGCCCCATCATCGGAGGAGAGCTGTGCCGTCTCGATGAGGGTCAGTTCCACGAGCAGGCGCTTGTTCTGGCTCTGCTTGTAGTTGAGGTCGCAGTCGTTTGCGAGCTTCATTGCGCTGAACAGAAACTGCGGCTTGCACTTCTGTGCCTGCTCCTTGTACTTGTTACGCACATCCTCGCTTGCCTCGATTAGAGCAACCGTCTGCGCATCGCGCGACACGAGCAGGTTGCGGAAATGGGAAGCAAGTCCTGTGATGAAATGCTGTCCCTCGAATCCCTTCGACAGAATCTCGTTGAACGTCAGTATGCAATCCATCACCTTGCCTTCAAGGAAGAAATCCGTGAGGCGGAAATAGTAGTCGTAGTCAAGCACGTTGAGGTTCTCTATCGTGCGCTGATATGTGATGTTGCCACCGCAGAAGCTTGCCACCTGATCGAAGATAGACAAGGCATCTCGCATGCCGCCATCAGCCTTCTGCGCAATGATGTTCAGCGCTGCAGGCTCTGCTGTGATGCCTTCCTGCTCTGCCACATTCTGAAGGTGACCAACAATATTGTCCACCGACATGCGGCTGAAGTCGTATATCTGGCATCGCGAAAGGATGGTAGGCAATAGCTTATGCTTCTCTGTCGTAGCAAGAATGAATATCGCATGATGAGGCGGCTCCTCCAATGTCTTGAGAAACGCATTGAATGCAGCCTGCGAGAGCATGTGCACCTCATCAATGATGAAGACCTTGTATTTGCCTATCTGCGGTGGTATGCGCACTTGCTCTATGAGCTGGCGAATATCCTCCACCGAGTTATTGCTGGCAGCATCCAGTTCGTGTATATTGTACGATCGCTGCTCGTTGAATGCCTTGCACGATTCGCACTCTCCGCAAGCCTCGCCGTTTTCATTCGGAGTGAGGCAGTTGATGGTCTTGGCGAAGATGCGCGCACAAGTCGTCTTGCCCACTCCGCGAGGACCGCAGAACAGGTATGCATGAGCAAGGCGCCCGCTCTTTATGGCATTCTTCAAGGTGACAGTCAGCGACGACTGTCCCACCACGCTATCAAATGTCATTGGGCGGTATTTACGAGCCGAAACTATGTAGTTGTCCATATTTTATTTTATTATTTTTGGCAAAGATAAACAAAAAAACACATAATGTATGTTGAAAAACAAAAAAAGTGAAAAGTGAAAAGTGAAAAAGTGAACCTATAGTTCGGCAAAGCCAAAAATCTATATTACCTTTGCACAAACATTTCATATTATGGTAGAAGAATATCAGATAAGAGTATTGCCAGAGGTGGCAGTGAACGAGGATGGAATAAAAGCATTCCTGCAAGAAGACAAAGGCATCAGCGTGAGCGACATCACAGCAGTGAGACTGCTGAAGAGGAGCATCGACGCTCGCCAGCAAACAATATACGTAAACCTGAAGGTGAGAGTATACATCAACGAGCTTCCTCTCGATGATGATTTTGTCCGTGTCGATTACCCGAATGTGGAGGGCAAGCCACAAGCAGTGGTTGTCGGAGCAGGGCCTGGCGGACTGTTTGCTGCTCTCAAGCTCATCGAGCTTTGCATACGCCCTATCGTGGTGGAGCGAGGCAAATCTGTGCATGAGCGCAGGAAAGACATTGCCCTCATCAGCAGGAACCACACCGTCGATCCAGAGTCCAACTACTCCTTCGGCGAAGGAGGCGCTGGCGCATTCTCCGACGGCAAGCTCTACACTCGCAGCAAGAAGCGCGGCAATGTAGAAAAGATTCTCAACGTATTCTGCCAGCACGGAGCCAGCACCAGCATTCTTGCCGACGCCCATCCCCACTTAGGCACTGACAAGCTGCCTGGCATCATCGAGGCGATGCGCAACACCATCATCCGCTGCGGTGGCGAAGTCCACTTCCAGACAAAGATGACCAGACTGCTCATCAGCGGCGACAAAGTGGAAGGAATAGAAGCCATTTCGACAGCCGCACCCGACTCCCCACTCTCCACTCCCCACTCCACTCTCATCAAAGGCCCCGTCATCCTTGCCACAGGCCATTCTGCCCGCGACGTGTACCGCTATCTCTATGCCCAAGGCGTTGAAATAGAAGCAAAAGACATAGCCGTAGGCGTTCGCCTCGAACATCCATCTGAGCTCATCGACCAGATACAGTATCATCGCAAGGAAGGCAAAGGCAAATACTTGCCCACAGCAGAATACTCATTCGTCACCCAAGTGGAAGGACGCGGCGTGTACAGTTTCTGCATGTGCCCAGGCGGAACAGTCGTTCCTGCCACCAGCGGACCGAATCAGATTGTGGTGAATGGCATGAGCAACTCCCAGCGCAACTCACCTTGGAGCAACAGCGGCATGGTAGTTGAGCTGCACGCCGCCGACCTCCACCATCCAAGCATAGCCAGCCTGCCACCAGCCCCAGTCGTGTCAGGCACCAACATCGACCTTCGCAACTCCCCTCTCGCCATGCTGGACTTTCAGGAGCGACTCGAATACGCATCATTCCTTCAAGGCAACAGAAAGCAGACAGCGCCAGCCCAGCGCATGGCACACTTCGTCAACAAGAAAGGCAGCTACGATCTTCCAAAATCATCCTACACCCCCGGCCTCATCTCCACCCCTATCCACTTCTGGATGCCAGAGTTCATCTCTTCCCGCCTCCAGCAAGGCTTCCGCAATTTCGGCAAGTCCTCCCACGGCTTCCTCACCAACGAGGCAGTCATGATTGGCGTTGAGACGCGCACCTCTTCCCCAGTCCGCATCCTCCGCCACCGCGAAACGCTTCAGCACATACGTCTCCAAGGCCTTTTCCCATGCGGCGAAGGAGCCGGCTATGCTGGCGGCATAGTCAGTGCAGGCGTGGATGGCGAGCGATGCGCCGAGATGCTTGCCGAGTACTTGAAATAACAAAGGATTGCAAGAGAGAAACCTTCCTCCTCTCTCTTGCAATCGCAAAATTTCACTTTGCATAAATGAACGACATAGATAGATTCCTCGAGGGCTTAGGCAACAAAGATGTTGCAGCATTCAAGCAAGTGTACCAGCGGTATTACAAGCCGATGGTGCTGTTTGCTATGCGTTTTGTCGAGGATCAGCAGGTGGCAGAGGATGTTGTGGAGGATGTTATTGTTGCAGTGTGGGAAAACGGCAAAGTGTTTGAGAGTAAATTGATGTTTGAGGGATACATTTATAACTCTGTCAGAAATAAATGTATAAATGTGCTGAGACACTCTAATGCACATGCCAGGTATGAGTGCGAGGTGAAGGCACTAGAGGACGGTTTTCACATCGACATAGAAGACGCAGATGCTTTCGAGATGCAGTATGTACGCCTGTTTGAGGCAATGGATGAATTGCCAAACAGATGCAGGGAGGTTCTGGAATTGTATATTGAAGGACTGTCGAATGCCGACATCGCAGAGCGCCTGGCACTGAGCATTGAGACAGTAAAGACTCACAGAAAGCGTGCGCTTTCTATGCTGAGAGAAAGATTGCAAAATGTTGTACTTTTGCTTTTTTACTTACATTTTTTCAACATTTAAGTAAAAAAGTCTGATTTTCATTACCCACTTTTGTTTTATTCGTTGTCATTCTGCTAAAACAACAAATATATGCAGAACGACATCGAAGAAAAAGACTTTGTAGATGAGTTCCTTCATCGCAAGGATTTTGCGTCGCAGTATTCTAAGTATAAGAAAATAGATAGCGACGCTGCCTTTGCACGATTCCAGAAGCGAGTCGGAGCAAAGAGGACTTCTATTGTCCGTCCGCTGTTGAGGTGGACAGCAGGCATTGCAGCAAGCGTGGCAATAGCGGTGGCAATGGGATATGCCTTAGGAATCGGAACTGACAATGGCAATGAAGCGAATGAGCCATTCATTGCAAGCATCACTCCTGGCTATTGCCATGCGTACCTCACAACAGCCGACGGCACAGTGGTGGAGCTGACAGGCGAGGGTGCGAATCTTGACTCTATCACAGCCATGATGACAGAAGAAGAAACTGCTGAGCCTGTCAAGATTGTTGTGCCACGAGGAGGCGAATACCGAGTGACACTCTCCGACGGCACACATGTACAACTGAACTCCGAGAGTTCGCTGGAATTTCCACGAATCTTTGCTGCCGATTCGAGAAGTGTAATGCTGAAGGGTGAGGCATATTTTGAAGTTGCCCACCGAGATGATTGTCCATTCATTGTGGATGCTTGCGGCGTGAAAATCAAACAGTACGGCACACATTTCAATGTGCAGGCATACGATGAGCAATATGTAGAAGTAACTCTCCTGCAGGGCAGCATTGGCGTGAGCGTTGCCGATAAGGGCGAAAGCCGTCTGACGCCTGGCAGACAAGCTGTGGTGTGTGGCAACAGTGTGAACATACACGACGTAGATGTGGAGAATGTAATGGGGTGGACAGAAGGCGTGTTCCGCTTCGAGGACAAAGAGTTGGGCGAGATAGCCGACATCCTCTCGCGCTGGTATGATGTGAAGATTGTGGTGGAAGACTCTATTCGTCACACTCACTTCACTGGCTCTCTCGAGCGTGATGAGCAGATAGCAGACATCCTCGATGCCATTGCTGAAATTACAGGCATGAAATATAATAATGAGAATTCAACCATAAAGTTACACAAATGAAGACACGGAGACTACTAACTGCCGTTGCGGCGATGTTCTTATCTGTAGTGATGGTGTGTGCCCAAAACTCGAAGACGGTGACGCTGTCGCTATCGTCGGCTCCTGTGCGCACGCTTTTCGACCAGATTCAACGCCAAACGGGTTTGAGCTTTGTTTATAATTCTGACGACATCAAGTCCATGCGTCCTGTCACTGTGACAGCGAATGGCGAAAGTGTGGAGTCAGTGCTTAGTCGAGTGCTGAAAGGTACTGGTTTTAGCTATAGAGTTAAGAATAAAATCATTACGGTGAAGAAAGATGGTAACGTAAGAAACACGGCATCTGGCGTGAAACGCACCATCTTCGGAAAGGTCACTGACGAAGGTGGCGCCCCTTTGCCTGGCGTGAGCATTGTACTGAAGGGCAGCAATCCGATGATTGGTTGTGCTACGGATGTGGATGGCAACTATAAAATAGAGATACCAGAGGACGCACAACCATCATCTGTTCTCGTATATTCTTTTGTGGGCATGAAAACATACGAAGCCACGTTGAAAGGCAAAGACAAGATTAATGTGTCATTGCAAGAGGATGTAGCCTTGCTCAAGGGTACTGAAGTGACGGGCAATGGTATGTTTCAGCGTCGCACAGAGACATTCACAGGCTCGGCAGTCACATACTCTGGCGATCAGTTGAAGATTGCTGGCAGCCAGAATGTGATTGCAAGTTTGAAAAACCTTGATCCTTCATTTATTGTAACAGAGAGTGTTGACTTCGGCAGTGACCCAAACAAAATGCCAGACATCAGCATTCGTGGTCAGAGCAGTGTGGATTTGCGCGGCGAGTATGAGACAAACCCAAATCTGCCTCTGTTCATTCTTAATGGTTTTGAGACTTCGCTTGCCAAGATTGTAGATATGGACATGAATCTTGTGGCAAGCATCACTATTTTGAAGGATGCGGCTGCAAAAGCCATCTATGGTTCGAAGGCTGCAAATGGCGTTGTTGTAGTGGAGACAGTGCAGCCAAAGGATGGCAAGCTGAGAGTGAGCTACAATGCAAGCCTCGATGTTACAGCTCCAGACCTGACAAGCTACAACCTCACAAATGCTTCAGAAAAGCTTCAGGCTGAAGTGCTTGCAGGCAAGTTCACAAACAAGTACAATGCATTTGATCAATCGGCATTGACAGATAAATACAACCAGATTTATCATGAAGTGGCTCGCGGCGTGGATAGCTACTGGATGGCAAAGCCTCTCCGCACAGGCATTGGTCAGAAGCATTCGCTGATGATAGATGGTGGTGATGGCGCAATGTTGTATAGCGCGAATCTCAACTACAATGGTGTGACGGGTGCAATGAAAGGAAGTGATAGAAATACTATCGGTGGAAATGTAACTCTGTCATATAGAGTGAAGCAACTTATTTTCCGCAATCTGCTATCCATTGATGCCAATACGGCATATAATTCGCCTTATGGCGATTTCTCCCAGTATTCGTCGATGAATCCCTACTGGAGAATCAATGATGAAAATGGAAAGCTAATCAAGCAATACAGTGACGGATCGTTCAATCCTCTATATAACAGTACGCTGCATAGCAAGAATCAGTCCAAATACACTCTGATCACCGAAAACTTCTACGCAGAGTGGCATTTGAATGACAACTTCTACCTCACAGGCCGTTTGGGGTATCACACTCAGACTACCAAGAGCGATGTTTTCATTCCTGCTGAGAATACTCGCTATGCAAACATTCTTCCATCGTCGTCAGAGTATCTGAATCGTGGTCAGTACGACCAAGGCCATGGACAAAGCCACACGATAAGCGCGGATGTGGCAGCCAACTACTCTCTCACAAAGTACAAGCATTTGCTGTTCACCAATGTTGCTTACTCCGTGGAGGAATCACACAGCGAGAGCCAGAACTTCACAGCAATAGGTTTCCCTTCCGACCGCATGGACTTCATATCTTTTGGCAACGGATATGCCGAAGGAGCTAAGCCTTCAGGAGCAGAAAGCACAACACGCAGCCTTGGCTTGATTGGTTCTGCCAACTACTCATACGATGATCGCTATCTTGCTGATGTCAGCTACCGTCTCAATGCATCGTCGATGTTTGGTGCCAAGAACAAATGGGGCAACTTCTGGTCGGCAGGTCTTGGCTGGAACCTCCACCACGAATCGTGGCTGAAAGAGTCGAAAGTGATAAACTATATGAAGCTTCGTGCCACGATGGGCTACACGGGTTCGCAGAACTTCAACAGCTACCAGGCACTTTCCACATATAATTATATTACCGACAAGACCTACAACGGCGACATGGGCGTGATTCTCATGGCACTTGCAAACGACGGCCTCAAGTGGCAACGTCAGCTTGACCGCACAGTGGGCATAGACTTCTCATTCTTCAACCGTCTCTCAGGTCGCTTTGACTTCTACGACGATCTGACAGATAATCTGCTCACAGACATCACGCTCGCGCCATCTTCTGGTTTCAGTTCATACAAGGAGAACTTAGGTCAGACAGATAATCGTGGATATGAATTCACGCTCAACTACCGCGTATTCAACATGCCTCAGACTCGCTCTTCGCTCAATGTATTCTGGAGCATGTCGCACAACACAAACAAGATTAGCAAGATATCTAACGCCCTCAAAGCCTACAACAAGCAACAAGACTCTGCCAAGGACGAATATGCGGCAGGCAACAGCGAACTGCTTGCTCAGCAACGCAAGGTGAGCACACGCTACGAAGAAGGACAAAGCCTCACAGCTCTCTGGGCAGTACGCTCCGCTGGCATAGATCCTGCCACAGGCAAGGAAGTGTTCATCAAGAAAGATGGCACTACCACCTTCCAGTGGAACAGTGATGACCAAGTTGTGTGTGGCGATGCCACTCCTAAGTTCCAAGGCAACTTCGGCGTCTCGCTTCGTTGGCAAGGCTTTGACTTCAATGCCGCTTTCACTTACAAGATGGGCGGACAGACCTACAACTCAACGCTTGTTGAAAAAGTGGAGAATGTGGATGTTCTCAACAAGAACGTAGATCTCCGCGTACTCACTGAACGATGGAACACGCCAAGTCAGAAGGCGAAGTTCAAGTCGATAAGCGATACAAGCACAACAAAGCCTACGTCACGCTTCGTAGAAGACTATGATGAGGTTTGCTTTTCTGCCATAACTATGGGATACGACTTCTCTTCCATGCAGTTTGTGCGCCGCAGTCCTCTGCAATACCTTAAACTCTCCTTCACAATGAATGATGTAGCATGGCTATCAACCGTGAAGAAGGAGTTTGGCTTAAGTTATCCTCGCGCAAGAGTATTTAGTTTCTCACTTTCAGCACGATTCTAACGATGAAAAAGAAAGTACACATATATATATTATTAGCATTGGCATCAATCATTGCCACTTCATGCAACGATTGGCTTGATGTGTCGCCAAAGACTCAGATCAAGGGAGATGACAACTTTGACAGTGAGCAAGGATTCAAGGATGCTCTCACTGGCGTGTATCTGCTCATGACAAATCAAAACATCTATGGTCAAGAACTCACCTACGGTATGCTTGATGCCATGGCGCAGTACTATACTGCTATGGCTCAGAGCAATAGCTACAACTACGACATGGCGTTTGACTATAGCAATTCTGCCGTAGAGTCACGTATAAATAGTGTATGGTCAAGCATGTATTCTGCCATAGCCAACGACAACGAGTTGATAAAGCAGATTGACAATGCCAACCCTCTCCTGTTTACAGGCAGAAACTATCACCTCATCCGTGGCGAGGCATACGGCCTTCGTGCCATGCTTCACTTCGACCTCGCTCGCCTTTGGGGTGAGAGCTATGCTGCCAATCCTCAACATAAATGCATACCTTATGTCACGTCAGTCACTGCTGATGTATATCCTCTCAGCACTGTGGCAGAAGTAATGGATAAGGCGATTGCCGACTTGAAGGTGGCGGAGCAGGAGCTTGCTGTAGATCCTGTCATTGCTGGCAACAGCACATCTAATTCCGATGATGAGAACTATGAGCGTGATCGCACTTTCAAGATGAACTACTATGCAGTGAAGTTGATGCAGGCACGAATCTATCTCTATATGAAAGACTATGCCAAGGCAAAGGCAGCAGCGAAGGAAGTGATTGAGCAATCAACGTTTGCATGGACACCAGAACTTGAGATTACCATATCTGACGCTCAGCGTCGCAACCGTATTTTCAGCCAAGAACTTGTTTTCTGCCTTTACGACACAAGCATTCGCACTCGTTATGCCAATTGGTTCACAGGTTCAATACAGAGCTTGAGGATGAGTGAGGGTAGTTATCAGGCAGTATATGAACTTTTCAACGCTGGTTTTTCAGGCGACTATCGCTATGCATATCAAACCGAGGAGCTTGATGGCGCTCATTATAGCACTAAACTTCAGCAGCCTACATCTGGCAATCCGATGTACATGTTCCGCATACCATTGCTTCGCTTGTCGGAGGCATATTACATTGCCGCAGAATGTGCCCTTGAGGGTGATAAGAACATGGCAGAGGCAGTTTCTTATCTTAACACAGTACGCAGTCATCGCAACTTGACTGACGAACTGCAATCAACGCTCACATCACTGGAAGCCAGAGAAGAGATACGCAAGGAGTATGCTAAGGAATTCATGTGTGAGGGACAGCTCTACTTCTACTACAAACGCAATAATTATTCTGTTATTCCAGTCTATACTGCTGAGAGCGATGCCGTAAGCGTAAATTATGTAACGCCCGACTACACATTCCCTCTTCCTGACGATGAGGTTGAGTATGGAGGACGAAATGAGGAATCAACAAACGATTGAAAGATGAAAAAGATAATAAGAATATTGATGATATCGCTGGGAATTATGAGTTGTTCCCAGAACGAGACAATGGATTATGCTCTTGACGGCAGAGTGTATTTCAATGAGACGTATGTAGAGAATGCACTCGAGAGAATAGCTCACGAGCAGAATTACTCGTTTGCTTTGAAGAACTCATCACTGATGCAGGACACGATGAAGGTGACAGTGCAGTTGATGGGCAATGTCGTGAACTACGACCGCTCGTTTGCTGCCGTGGCAGTGGCTGATAGTACTACAGCAAAGGAATCTGTTCACTACGAGATTCTTCCTGGCGTGATGCCAGCAGGAGAGTATAAAGCACAGCTTAAGGTGCTTATCAAGCGTACCCCAGACACGACAGATCACTCTGTCACACTGCTTCTTCGTCTTGCCGACACAGAAGACCTCCATACAGGCAATGCTGATGCACAAACCTTCCGTCTCACATGGGGCGACATGCTTTTGAAGCCAGCCAATTGGCCATACTATTTTGGAACCTATAGCGTGAATAAATACCGATTCGCAATTGACGTGCTTGGATTGACCGATTGGCCACAGGCAACAAGATTTCAGGATGATGCCATAGAGGGTGTTTACACTGCCGCAGAATTGCAATTGTTTGCTTCGCGCCTGAATGAGGCATACGAGGAGTATCGTTTGTCACATGATCCAATATATATTGACGACAATGCCGAAGAGAAAGTAGAAATCCATTTTTCAACCGAGTCATGAGAAAGTTTTTTAACATACTAATAATTAGTGCCGTTGCTATTCTTGCGTCATGCTACGATGACAAAGGCAACTACGACTACAACGAGATAAACGAGATTTCTGTTGACACAGAAATGACAGGAACATACTTTGCCGTAGACCGATTCGACACTCTCCGCATCGAACCTGTGCTTCGATTCTCACAAGGCGAGATTTCAGAAGATCAGTTGGAGTACAAGTGGGAGATGTACATCGACGATTGGGCAGGCAGCGACACACAGGCAACAGTGCTAAGCAGGGAGAAAAACCTGAATGTGCAGATCACCAGAGCAGAGAGCGTGAATCTGTATGCACTTGTATTCACGGTCACAGAAACAAAGTCCGGATGCAGTTATCGTCAAAAGTACACAGTGTCTATCCAGCCAAGTGTGATGAGCGGCCTTATGCTCATGCAAGATGATGGCGGCAGGGCTCGTTTGGACTATTTCGCATCCACCCTCAGCGAACCAACTTTCGTTGCCCCACATCACTTTGCTGATGTGTTAAGTTCTGCCAACAATGGTTTTCAAATGAATGGCACCCCTGTTGGCGTTTCCTATTCGGTGGTGACAAAAAGCAGCTATGAGCCTCAAGTGAAGCGCCTCTATGTGTGGACGGATAAGGAAGTTGCTTTGATGGAAGCTAATGACTTCTCCGTGCTTCATTCAAACGACGAGATGTTTATGGTGAAGCCTGTCATACTGAATCCAGAATGCATCATCCGCAATGGCAATTACAGCACTTATCTAATCAATAATGGAGATGTGCATGTGCTGAACCAACAGGCAACAATGTCGTTTGGATATCAGTTCTCACGTGCTTTGAAGAGCAATTCCACTTTGTCATACGCCAATATGAAGTTTGCGCCATACGTGTATCAACCAGATGAATTTGAATCTTATACAGGTTTCTCAGCAATCCTGTACGATACCATTGGAAAGCGATTTGTGAAGGTGGATGGCGCTACTGCTGCCGAACCAGAAATCAAGGCGTTTGATCAGCAGAATGAAGCTGCGCTGAAGCTGTTTGACGTGAACAACATAGGAAAGGACATGGTATGGATGGGCAAAGGCAATGCTGGTCAGGGGTTTGCTGTGTTTGCTGATGGCGAGGGCAAGCGTGAGATTTATCGTTGCCGCTTCAACATTCGAAGCACAGTGACTGACGAAGAGGGCAACCAAGAGGTGAATCCGCAGGTTTACAATCAGGCAATGGGTGTTTACGATCTTTCTGCCGTGGCTGATGGCAGTAATGCCAAGTTCTTCGAGCCAAGTCGCTATGCCAATTACGTGCTGTATGCATCTGAACGCAACATCTACACCTACGACTTCTCGTCTCGTCGTGCCACCCTCATCAACGATCCATTCCCTGAGGATGAAGTCATCACAGCAATGAAGATATATAATGTGGAGAGCTACACTGCCAATCTTACTGATGTGAGCGGCAATCTGCTTTATGTCGCTACCTGGAATGGCAAGGAGGGCAAGTTGTATGAGTTTGCAATCAACCGCACTACAGGCAGATTGAACAACCGCAGCGACGATGCCGAGGGCAATTTGAAGAAGCCATACGGGGTGTATGGCGGATTTGCGAAGGTTGTAAGTATGTGTGTAAAGTCACAAGGACGAAGCGACTAATCGATTAAGTATCGATTAGGAAGCTTCGGGGTGCAGAACTCGATTTGTTCGAGGATGACGAAGGAAATCCGAAGAAGAAAGCGCTAAGTTCAAAGGTGGACTAAAGTGATTAAAGTTGAGGGTTAAAAGATTTAGAAATACTAAACAATTATATGAAAAGATTACAGATTGCAATTTTTATGTTGCTTGTTTCCTTTTGCGTTTTTGCTCAGGAAACAAATCCAGTGGTGCCTCGTTGCACATTCTCCTCACAGTATATCCACGAAGGAGATAAAGGCGTGGGATTGACATACGACCCAGCAGGCAGTGTGCTTGCCAACGAGACAGACCTGAAGTGTGTGCTCTATTTGTATCAGAACCGTATGTGGCAAGCATACGATATTGATATTCATCAGGTGGAAGGAAAGTGGACTGGCACTTTCGACGTGCCAGCAGATGCTTCTCTCTTGATGTGTAAATTCACCAGTGGCAGTGAGCTTGATGGCGCTAATGCCGTGAAGACAGATTGGGGATGGCCGGCTACGTTTTCAAGCTTTGTGCTTGATAAGGATGATAAATGCAAACCGGGCAGCTATGTGGCATGGGGCATGCTGCGCAAGCAGTACAGCAATCGCACTATCCCTGGGTTGCTTGAGGACAGCACCGCTGCACCCATCACGGATGAGGTGGCTCTGTACTGGCATAACATGGAGTATAAGTACAATCATAGCGAGCAGTTGAACAGTCTGCGCACGCTTACTCCGCTTGTGGACTTCAGGAATGCAGAAAAGCGTAAAATGCTGATAGAGAATATGCGTTTCTTTCTCAATGACAAGAAGATTAAGCTCACTGATCAGCAACTTGCAGATATGTATGACATTGCCATGCGCACAGTCAACGATTCCGCTCTGGCAAAGGAAATCAAGGCAAGGGAGCAGAAGATGTTCAAGCATGGCATCATCGAGCGAGATGAGGAAATGATGCGTGTGATGAACTACATTGCCAAAGAAAAAGAGAATGGAGTGCCTGAGTTTGTGAAGTTCATGAACGATTTCCCTACCGAGAAGTTCCGCAATGTGCATACGTGGATGACCGACTTGCAATATAAGAACATCTTCCGCAGCGGCATCTACACTCCTGTGATGATGAAGGATGACTATAGCAATCTTGTGAAGTATGTACACGACATTCCTTACATGGAACTCACCACAACCCATTGGCACATGTGCGACTCGCCATTCAGCAATGGTCACACTACGGCTGAGCATGTTTTGCCTTGGTCGCGACTCCTCATCAAGGAGATGCTGGAGCGTCCTCGCTTGGAGGCAGAGCAATTGGTGTATAGTCCTCGCGAATGGAAGGATCATGTCGTTGCTTCCCACACAATGGCGTGGCATGCTCATGCTCGCTTGCTCACTGCTTGCGGAGAATATAAGGAGGCATACGAGTTCGCGCAACAGGTGTATCCTTTCTATCAAGCCAGCGACAATGAGTTTGCTACGATGTGGATTAAGCTGCTGAAGGAGAACGGACGAAGTGAGGATGTGTCTGCATATATTGAGAAATGCGTGTTTGCCAACGTCACTTCGCAGGAGATGCTTGACGACCTGAAAGCGGCATTCATTGCCAAGAATCCAGAGGGCGACTTCGACAAGTATCTTGCTTCGCTACAGAATAAGAGCGAGTCGGACAGACTGCGCCTGGAGATGATTGATGCACTCATCAATGAGCCAGTCACGCTGATGGAGCTGGACAAGATGGGTGGTGGCCGCGTGAACCTTGCCGACCGCAAGGGCAAGATCATGTTCATCGACTTCTGGGCTACGTGGTGCGCTCCTTGCAAGGCAAGCATGGCTGGCGGCCAGATGGTGGTTGACCGCTACAAGGATGATCCTGATGTGGAGTTCTACTTCATCGACACTCAGGAGACAAAGACGGACTATCGCAACAAGGTGGTTGAGTTCATCAAGAGCAAGGGCTACACATTCGATGTGCTTTATGACGAAGGCGAAGTAGGCAGTGGACATGAGAGCGGTCAGAGCAAGCAGTACAATGCGGTGGCTCGCCAGATGCACACGAGCGGCATTCCATACAAGATTATTGTGGATGGCAAGGGGCGCCTGCGCTGGACTATGAGCGGATACAAAGGCAGCCCAACCGAGATGGCTGACGAGATTCAGTATGTTATTGATTATCTGAAGAACGAAAAGTAGAACGAAAACTATAACGAAAACTATAACGAAAAAGAAAATTAACTATATTTATTAACCCAATAAAACATTTTGACGATGAGAAAACTTTTACTTTCTCTCTGTGCTCTTGCAGCAATGACTGCCAGCGCACAAACCAAGCAGCTTGTTCGCATTGATTCTTACAGTGTGACAATCGACGAGACAGGTGCTGAGACCATCACTTTCAGCAACTCAGGCAACATCAACTACTATGACAAGACCAACGCTCTCGTCATGGATCAGAACAACTACAGCCGTAACTTCTACAGCTACAACGCCGATGGCACTGTGGCTGCCGAGGAGTCGTGGGGCTGGAGCACCAACACTGGATGGGCTCTGAGCTCAAAGTCCGACTATGTGTACAACGAGGCTGGCATGCCTATCAAGTATGGCAATTTCGAAAGCGGCAACTACACCGAGATTGGCTACGATGAGAAGGGAGGAACCATCTCGATGGTCAACTACTACGGCGGCGCAGCTTCCTACTCTGTTACCTACAACAACCAGTACAACGAGCAGGGACTGCTCACCATCAGCGACCAGATCATGGCTGACGGTGTGACTATCAACCAGCGCACCATCAACACCTACAATGCCGATGGTTCACTTGCAAAATCGGAGACTGGCTACTACGTGGGCGAGGGTGAGGCTCTCAACAGCCCTACCATCAACACCTACACCTACAATACCGATGGCTCCATCCAGAAGGTGCGCACAGTGAGCAGCAGCCGCTGGGGTGATTTCACCACTGACAATGTGTATGTCTATGCTGACTTTGCTGCCGCTTATGCGCCACAGAACGTGAAGGCAGCCGCAGGTGCCAACAACACCGTGACCGTCACATGGGACGCAGTCGAGGGTGCATCTGCATACATCGTCATCTACGACCAGAGCACTGAGCAGGTAACTGCAACTTCATTCACCACAGGTTCACTCCTCGACGGCGAGCACCAGTTCTTCGTGCAGGCAGTGATTGGTGAAGAGGGCAGAAACATTGGCGATATGGCTGTTGCCTCAGTCAAGGACACTGGCAAGCTTCCAGCTGAGGGCTTCAAGGTAATCGGCGTTGAGGTTGGCGAAGACCAATGGGGCAGCGTAGCCTACAACACAACTGTTCAGTTCACCATTCCTGAGGGCCACTCAGAGATCACTGGCTACAAGCTCTTCTACAGCGACGCAAGCTCATACTCATACGTTACTCTTGCTGATGTCACTATCGAGGGCAACACAGCCACTGCCACTGCTGCTCTCTCAACATACAATGTTGGCACATACAACTACGACACCTATGAGTACGACCTCGGCATCGTGCCTCTCTTTGCTGTCATCACATACGCTTCTGGCGACGCTGACGCATCAAACATCGAGCGTTGGGACTTCGCTGCCAACGAGTCATCAATCGCTTCTGCCACTCTGACATCTGCTCCTGTTGCCATCTACACAGTAGGTGGCGTGAAGGTTGCTGCTCCACAGAAGGGCATCAACATCGTAAAGATGGCTAATGGCGAAGTAAAGAAAGTCATATATTAATTAACTAAAGTTTCCCACCTTAATACCACTTCTAATGATTTGATTTTCAACATTAATTATCATTAATTAGACATTAATTTGTCATTAATAATTTATCACTCAGTATGTCTTGCAATATAAAATTAACGAAAAATTAATGTTAAATTAATGATAATTAATGTTTTAACAAAATTCATTATAGGGTGGGAAAGTTTAGTTATATTAACGTGAATTCGACGAATTGTGTTTAAAAGTAACTTTTTGACTTTTTGACTTTTTGACTTTTTGACTTTTTGACTTTTTGACCATTTTGCTGCCGTCAGCAAAATGGTAATCGCCATCGCAATTCGGGGAATTCACGATGGCGACCGAGCGTCAAAATAACGGACAACAAACAAACAAAGTATGAAGAGAAAGTATTAGCCTTTCTTGTTGCCGTGTTGCTGCAGCAGCAACTGCACACCGAGCAACGTAGCCGAGTACAGCAGCAGCTGGGCGAACACGTAGATGATGGATTCATCCACCTTGCCGGGCGGCGGCATCAGCATGTTGACCGCCACGAGCACCACGGCAATCACGAATGACGACACCGCCAGCCACTTCTTCATGGCGACTACGACTTAGCGTCCTCGCCATCATCGTCTGAGATAGCCTTGTAGTACTTCACGCCAGATGTTCTGATAGTGGTGCTGAGGCCAGAGCCAGGGATGAACTGAATCACCTTGCGAGTCACGGTAGATGCGTCAGCATCGTCAAGCTTCTTCGCAGTCTTGGAGCGGAAGCGAGGGTTGAGCGAGCCGAGCACGCCGATGCGCACAGGGTGACCGAGCTTGATGTAGTGAACCAGACGGTTCTCGAGAGCGTTGATCACAGCCTGAGTCTGTGCGATGTTCACACCGCACGACTGAGAGATCTCGTCGTACAGCTCGTCGGTCGATACCTGTGGGAGCACCACCTGCTGAGCCTTGTACACCTCTGGCTTGTCCTCGCGGAAGTTGAGCACCATCTTTGTCTTGCGATAAATAAGTCCTGCCATAGTAAATAGTTAAAAGTTAATAGTTAATAGTTAAAAGTTAGTTAACACGAAATATATAGGTACCTGATATTGTTTTTATACACGAAAAGCTTGACGCTTTTGTGACTGAAAATTAATTTGTCGTTAATTATCCAGAAATTAATCAGAAATTTCTTTTGAACACCATCTTATTATTAATTTCTGAATAATTTCTGGGTAATTTCTACTTAATTTCTTTCAGTCCATTTGAGCAGAAGGCTCATAATGCTTATTCCTTCTCATACACAATCCCTTCGTTGCTGACCACCATTCGGAACTCCTCCAGATAGTTGTCATACAGCACCTTCTGAAACTCCTCCTTCACCTTGGCGAAGTCGGCAATCCTCCTGTACCTCGGCTCCGACGACGTGCCCCTGCCCAGCTGCAGCTTCATCGGCAGAACCTGCTCACGCTCGTCGCTGCCCACCATGATGTAGAATCCTCTGCGCCTTGCGTCGCCAAAGATTTTCAGGCATATAGCATTGCCTGTGCAGTGGTCTGCCCTCAGCCTGTACTCTCCTGTGCCAAGGCAGAAGCATGTGGAGCCAGGCACTTTCTGCGTGCGCTCGTAGTCCACGAATTGAGCCTCGCGAGCCTCGCACCTCATCAGCGCATTGCCCTCGCCGTCCTCTATGGTCAGCTTGCTCTTGGTTATGTTCGGAGTGCCGTAGTAGCGATTCAGTTTCAGTGTGATCATCTTTGTCTCGTTTTCGTTAGTGACTTTCATTTTTCAGTCACAGCGGCTTGGTCTGTTCTGACAGAACGGACTGTTCCGCTGTGGGTGAACGGACTGCTCCGTTCTGGGTGCGCACATCTCGCCGTGCTTCCACCGCACGTGCCGACGCTCTGGGTGCTCAGATGCGGCTCGTTTGGGAAAGCGGTGCAAAGGTAATGCGAATTTGCATGATGGCAAAAACGGAAAATCATGGTTTTTCTCTCTTCCGAAACGTGCTAACCGATTGAAACATAGCGACTCGCGTCTCTCTCGTTGCACAAAAGCAGTGAAATGTGCTATTTGTTAAATGATGTTTACGGAAACAGCCGTTGTGCTCACAGGAATACGTATTCCTTGTGCCTAAAAAAGAAATCCGCGCCTCTTCATTCGTTAATAAATTTAACAATTTTCACAATAGTGAAATTTTCACAAAATCTTTTGCTTCAACGCCATTTTTTTATTAACTTTGTCACCATAAATTAGAATCAAATACTGCACCCTCATGCTAACTATATGAATTACAGAAAGTTAATAGGGGGGGGTAAATCTCATAGATTAACCTCCATTTTTTACATACCATTCCTAATGCTGGCATTTGTGTCAGCAAATATGCTTTTGGCATCAACGCATGATAGTGTTGGTGCCAAAAGTGTTTGTGCCCATTCCCATGCCGACACACTGGGCAAGAAGTGCGACACCGTTCGCACTCTGCCCATCGTCCACGAGCCGCAAGACACGCTAACAGGAGATTGAAATGGCTAAGCTGACAAGCAAGCTGATTCTCCGCTTGGCATGTCTTGCGGCTATTGCTTTTGCGTGCATC
>JAZRYI010000120.1:0-7193 GCA_045600665.1 Bacteroidaceae bacterium | reverse complement strand
GAAAACAAAAGAAAACCTATTCCTTTGTAGATAATTGCCTTTAGTTATGCTTTGTTTTCTTTTGTTTTCCAATGTTTTCTTTTGTTTTTCTCATTGGCCCAAAGGGCACTTTCACACAAAATCCAGTAGAACTTATTTATTAAGAAATTCTTGCATAGAAGTCAGATGGACAGACCCAAATGCAGGGATGTTATACATTCTTGCGTGTGAGCCAACTGTTTGTGATGCAACATAATAATATAGTTCGCTCAGATCGACATTCGGATTCTTGTCTATCATCTGCTGGAAACCACGAGTGAAACCATTGCTTAGGTATGTTCCCAACTCCTTATCCAATATATCCGCTTTCGAGGTCTCGCCCGCATTGGCAGCAGTCAGGAACAGCACGCCCTTAGTGCCCTCGCACGTCTGTGCCACGCTTCCGCTGTAGCAAGCCTCAATCACGAAGAACATTTTGCGATACTTGCCATTTTTTTGCATCTCTTCCAGCATTCGTTTCACGCCAGCAGCAGGGAACTTCGTCTCGTTCATGTATAGTGTGCCGCTATTGCCATGGCCGCTCCAGAAGAACAGTATATTGTCATTGACAGTCGATGGCAACAGCTTACCTTTTTTCAGTTTCGTATTTTCCTTTTCATCCTTGCCCGACATGAGGTCTATCAGATCTTGATACGTCAAGTCTGAAAGCTTATAGTCAATAGCATTATGCACAGAGTCGCTATACAAATTCTTGCCACCTATCTCCACTCTCACCTCACCTTTATCAGGATTATCAGGATTTTTGGCAATATCGTCCTCCATAATCAAGATGATGTGGTCATCATCATATCCATGGTCTTTCAGCAGATGATACATAGCCAGAGCATCAGCCTGATGGCGATAGTTCTTCCATCCAGTCGAAGCCGCCACCACCACGGCATACTTATCCTTTAAGTCACCGTACTTAAACACATCCTCAATATCTTCGAGATTTGCGGCATCATCACGCTTCTTCAGGTTCCATATATCAATGCTCGACAAACCGCCGCTATTGCCATTTGTACTCACATACGACACCGTGCCATACTTGCCGTCGCTCAACAGCCAGTATCTGTAAGTGGTGTTGGTAGGCGCACAATGGAAACGCTTGTCAAAATTCCAAGTGCTGCTCACTCCCTTTATGAAAGGACGCTCGCCATTCCTCAGCAAATTGATATTCTGCTCCACATCCGCAGCCTGCCATCCAAATCTGTGCATGTCTTCTCCATCTATCACCTCCACAATATACTTCCACAGCTCATCCATATTATTCTTGCGTTCGCTATCCATGACGCTCAGAGCGTAAGTAAGCAGATACACCGTGTCGAAGGTCTGTGCAGTGCCATTCTTAGGATACTTGCCATACTTAGCTTCATACGCAGCTGCAAACCCCGATTCAGGCAGAGGGGCAGGCTCTACGCCAAAGAACCTATGCTTCACCTGACTCGCAATGTCGTAGTCAACACATCTGTCAGAGCAGGCAGTGTTTTTTGCCCAGAATTTCGTTTGTGCAAATGTCTCCCATTGTGTCGTCTCCATCTCCGTCAGCACTTTGTCCAGCTCCAGGAGCTCCTTCGACGAACTTGGGAAGAAGAACGTTAATTCCTCGCTATCCACAATGCTTTGATTTTTATGCGCCTCCACATGTCTTTCCTGGTATTTCTCCACTACCTTCCTCACCGTCATTTCCTTGTCGAGCAATTCCACGCTGTTCACTGTGCTGCCCAGCTCTTCTGCCTGAAAGCCAAACCACTCTCTGAACGTCTCGCCATATCCATCATTCGACGACACCAGCGCCAGCTGTTGTGTGTCGAAATTCTCGCGCGCCAAGTTCAGCAAGATATCATTCTGCATCACATCACTCTGCGTCATGAAAAACACATTTTCCCAATCAGCATAGATTCTTTGCAGTTCAGACGAACCAATCATTGGCATAATCACCGTCCTTCCGTTCAGCGCAGAAGATGTGAGCAGCATCTTTGCCTCCTCCGCCTCTGAAGGTCCAAGCACAGCCACATACTCACCCTCTTTTATTCTTGTCAGCGCAGCATCCATCTTGCTCGCCGTCTGATCCATCCATTCAAAATCCAGCTTTATCTCATGCTTCTGGTTTACCTGGGCTCTCTTCAGTATAGACTGAGCCCAGCCAATAGTCTGCATCATCCAATCCTTCTGCTCTGGCTTGGAAAACACAGCTACCTTGTAGGTTACAACTTCATGTTCACCTGCATCATAATTATCTTTGTCATCGCTGCATGCTGTCAATATTAGCATGGCGGTAAGTAGGATGGTTAGTATTTTGTTCATTTTGATTTGGTTTTTTTCGCTTTTTTCGTTTTTTCGATGTTTCGATGCTTCGAAGTTTCGAGATTTCGAGATTCCGAGATTTCGAGATTCCGAAGTTTCGAGATTTCGATGCTTCGATTCTCGTGCTTATTTCCTTTCACTTCTTCCCATACTCCAGCGCCTCGCTCTTATATTCCTCATACTTCTCCGTCCAATAATTCTCAGGCAATTGCCCCACAGAAGAAAAGCCATCCGCATCCGCAAACTCCTGCATAGCATATTGACCCCTAAAGTTGAATGATGGATTCATTACCACATTAGCAAACCCCTCATCCATAGAGTAAGTGCGGTGAGCAGGCAGCGACTTTCCTTTCAGCCATGTCGATATGCAATCCTCCATCATCTTGTCCACGCTTATCACAATAGAGAAAGGCGACATTTCCAAGCGTCCGCTATAGTCCGCATCCATTCCTATCACAGCATAGTACGATCTCAGATCGCCATACGACTGCATCATGTAGAAGTAAACACCAGTGTTCGACCCGCCAGCCATAGGGAGCAGAATGAAGCGCGAGCTATAATAGTCGCTCTTTAATTGGCTGATAGAATCTTCACGATTTTTAATCAGACTGGCAGCATAAGCATACGCCTTATTAGGTATAGCATATCCCTCCTCATTCTCGCTTAGATAATGTACTTCCTCTACTTTATGGTCTTGCGCTTTAGCCTTATAGCCATCGCAGAACGCCTTTATCGCAGGATCCACAATCTTGTCACCCTTCATTGCTGCCATTATATAGGCAGGAGTGCGGGCAGACAAAGCACCAGCCAGATACATCACGCTTTTTCTATCTACGCAAGCCGTCATCACGCCCTTAGGCATGTTCTTCTCATCACTCTCCACTAGAAGTACGCACTTGTTCTTGTTATCCAATGGCTGAATAGCAGAAGCCAGTTCGGAGTATTCGCCGCCTGCCAGAATCAGCATCGAGCGAGTCGTCCTGCTCACTGAGTCAGCAATCCACTCATTCACAATGCTCTTCGCTTCTGTTATAGAATTTGGACGTATGGTGTGCAGAGCCACATTCGCACTGTCGCAGAAGTTTACCACGCCCTTCAGCATTATGTCATTATATCCGTTGTCGCCTGGGCCACTAATAGAATAAATTACAGTGATGGACGGCATTACGTCGTCCATCACAGTGATAACTTTATCTGCATCATCTTTCGTGCATGCTGTCAGAGCAAGCACCAAGATAGATATCAAAGCGTTTAATTTCTTCATGCTGATTTAGCCATATAGGTTTTATTACTCCAGTTCAAAGTCATCCATTGTCAAAATCAACTCATTCACTATATCGTTAGGAACCTTGTTCTCCTCGAAGTTATTATCCATTGTCAGTTGAATGGCACCATTCTGAATCGTCATGATATACACTCTCGACGTGTAGCAATAGTTGATACCATTTTTTTCCTCCGTAGCATTAAACGAACTGTTGAAAGGCAATGGAGGAATTGCAGTCTCCGCTTTGCCATAGATGTTGCACACATAATCCATCGTCTTGCTTGTGTGAGACAAGAAATACCTTGACTTCTGCAGCTCTTCCACACTCAATCCTGTGACCTGCGAGAATGTTCCCCACAAATCAGGCTTAGCGGCGAACGCAAGACAAATTTGCTTTATAGAAGCAGTAGATGGGAAATAACGCATCAGCAAAGCTCCACCGTCTTCATGTTGACGATCAGTGATGAATCGCTTCTCGCCAACGTGCATAATGTAACCTGCAACGCCAGTAGAGGTTGGCATTTTGACCACAGTATATTTGTCGCCAGTAGTCTTGCGAGTCATCATCACAGGCACAGGGCCATCATACTCGCCATCATTGCTTGGCCAGAGTCCAGACAAGATGAACGCCAGGCGCGACACGTGAGAATCGACCAGAGTAGGCGAAGAGAATGCGACCTCAGCCAGTTCAGGGCCATTGCCCAGCACATTAAATCGCATGTCACCTTGCTTCTTGCCTTTCTCGTCAGTCAGTTCCACCACTTCGTTGTTGCCATCAGCCACAGCCTTGGCATCGTATGGAATCAAACCTTCCCACACCTCTTTTGCCTCTTGCAGACTCTGCACTTTCACAAATGCAGTGGTAGGTCTGCTGTCATCGAAGAACACGCCCCACAGCAATCCATTGAAATTGCCATTAGCATCAAGCGAAACCAGTTTCCGACGCACGAAACTCACGTCGTCAATCTTTGTCTGACCAGTCTCTACTGCATCAGGATCCTTTTCGTCGTCATCCTTCGAGCAGCTGCTCATTAACGTTGTCAATCCGCTCAGCAGAGCGATTGCCAAAAACCAAGAAAACTTTATCTTCATATTCATTTATTATTATTCCTTGCAAATGTACAAAAAAACTAAACAATTATCATGTTACACGCAATTCTTTTTTACAAATAGCGTAAAAAAAGCCACCTCTATTGGCTTGAAACAATTATTTTGAATAGTTTGTTTCTCAGCCTTGGTGTTTGGAATTGTCATACGGACGGGTAATCAAAGGGGCTGAACCCTTGATTACTCTGACCCCTTGATTACTCATGTCATTTATTCCTTTCTTGTGAATGCGTTTATTCATGCGGTGTGAATAGGTGCATTCGCACGGTGTGAATAGTGGTATTCACACGGCATGAATAACGGCATTCTCTGGAACGGCTTTTGTGAATAAGTTTCTGTTGCCGAAACTGCATGCAAATAAAAAATACTCTTCACTCTTCACAGAGGTGATTTATTATCCACATATTCAATGCCTTGCGACGATGAAGAGTGGGTGAAGAGTGGGTGAAGAGTGAAGAGTAAGTGACGAGTGTGTGATGAGTGACGAGTAAGAGAGGAAATTCGTGGGTAATCAAGGGGTCTGACCCCTTGATTACCCATTTCCGTTACTGAAGTGAGATGCTCTCCGAATCCTTCTCTATCTTCTCGTTGCGAACGAACTCAGAAACCTTAGGCTGGTAGTCTTTAACTTCATCCATCCAGATGTGGTTGTTACTCTTCCATACCGAAGCTTCTCCCTTTTCGTTCTGACTGAATCTATATACAAAGAGCTCCCAGTAATATGTGCCGCCTGTATATATGTCCCAGAACCATTCAATACGCGTTTCGGTCTCAATCCACTTACCATCATCATTATTAGCAGCAAAATTCATGAGTAGGATATTGCCACCATCCACAGTGCTTGTCCAGTACTGTCTCGTCTTGAAATCCTTCAAGTTCTTCTGGCCAGCGCTTGCGCAGAAAAGTTGCCAGAGCCTTGAGCCAGACACAGTGTTGCTCAGTTCCTTGTGGATTTCCTTGCATGTGTTCAAATTAGGATAGTTTGCAGTGTGTTGTTCTGAAAAAGATTGAATTTTGGTGCCAATATACTCCTTGTTGTTTGCGTCGCAAACCAAAAGACCGTCCTGACCATATCCATTTGAACGTACGCATACATAGTTCTTGCTCTTGAAAGTATATACACATCCCACGCGGAAAGGTGCGTTGCCGCCGATAGCGTTCTCTGGCCAGAGAGAAGCAGGGATGTAGCGAATCTCAGTGATGTAGCTCTCAATGCCGATCTTTTTGTCCAGGTAAGCCTTTGCCAATACCTTGCCGTCATCTACCTTGTCAAAATGGATGCGGTTCTGCTCATTGCCAAGCGTATCCACCAAGATTGCCTGCCAGTTGCCTTTCACAAGTTTCATGCTTGCATTGGCTGGTCTCACAGCTGCATCGAAGTGCATGAGTGCATCTTTCAGGTCTTCCACGCCAACGTATGCCACGGTTGGCTCTGCCTCGTAGATTACTTTGCCAATGCCGACGCCAATCACATTGCCGTTGTCGTCATATTTGAGCCAGTTCTTCTTTACGAAATCCACACCATCCATCTTGATATCCACTTCCTTGATGGTTTGCTCAGTGTTTTCATTGTTCTCGTTGTTGTTTTCTTCATTATCATCATCGCTGCATGATGACAACATAGCCATTGGCAGTGCCACTGCCATAAGTGCCATAAGCTTAAAAAAATTCTTCTTCATAACTTTAGTCTTATTTTTAGTTATCGTTTTTTGTTTTCGTTTTTTCTCGAACAAAGAGCGAAAAAGCTGAACGAAAAAGAAACTCAAAAATTTTAAGTCACTTTTTATAGATTATTTTTCGTTCAGTTTTGTCGGTCTTTGTCGAATTAAAAACTTTTCGTTATTGTTTTCGTTATCGTTTTCGTTTAATAATCAGCAATTGGTCTCATGCAATAGCCCCATGCCTCATACACATCCTTCACATTGCCGCTATTATCCTTGTCTGCCAACAGAGCATACGCACCCTCACTGCGGCGGTATGACTCGTGGTCGTGATTGTCGCTGCCGCTGATCTCCTTGCATGGAGCAGCAGTCCAGTAGCCGCACGCATCACCATTAGCGAGCAGAACGATGTCGAAGTCGCCCTCCATAGACTGAGCATGAATATAGTCAATGCGACCGCCACATGCAGGCAGATACATCGTGCCGTTCTCCAAACCATTGTACTTGCCAGTCGAGAATCCTTTGCGCAAACCATCGAACGCATTGCCCTCAGGCACGTGGAAGCCTGCAGGACATGGGTCGTAGATTGTCTTCTGCACCTTCTTCGAGCGATTGTCTGTGTTCTGTCCAATGCCCCACAGGTCGTGGTAAGGAGCATGATTCTTGCAGTCAGTCCAAGTCATAGCCGACTTGATGTCGCACGTAGGATTCTGGATAGCATAGCCGATTGTCGCACCCCACTTGTCGGTAGTTGTACAATACGCCTCCTCCATCTTTGTCAAGCCGACGTTCAGACCGCCGCCAACACCGGCTGAAGCAGCAACAGCGCCTCCAAT
>JAZRYI010000119.1:0-4850 GCA_045600665.1 Bacteroidaceae bacterium | reverse complement strand
ATCAATTCACTCAGAGCCGTATTCCGCAACAAGAAACTCACCAAGGATACTGCAAAGGAGAAACTGGGAGAGTGGTATGAGAAAGTTGCTGCATGCACTCTGCGAGAGATCAAGTCCGTACGTGACACCATCAAGTTCTATGAAGACGAGATACTGAACTACTTCATCAAACGTCAGACAAATGCTTCTGCTGAATCACTGAACTCAAAGATCAAATGCTTCCGAGCACAAGTGAAAGGAGTCAGCGACATCCCTTTCTTCATGTATCGTTTAGCAACAGTTTTGGGTTAGCATCCGTACGCCCTCCCCACAGGGTTTGTCGGTTGCGCCGGAAAAGTACAAGAATATTGCATTACGGTTAGTGTATTTTGGACTACTCTTGTGCCTAACCCAGGATTGATCAGAAAAGTCATCTACTTTTTCATTGAATTTACTCTTCAGTTTCTTGATACCAGCCTGTCTCTCCTCTTCTTTTGCCTTTTTCTCTTCCTCCGAGAGTTTCACTACAGGTTTTTTAGTACTAACAGATGTGTCTTCAACCAACTCGTCCCAGTTAATTTTGTTGCTGTTATTTTCGCAACTCAACAGTGCAACAAATAATAATAATAATAACCCTTTTTTCATAATTACATTTAATTTTTTAATTTAACATTTTTTGCTTTTTGTGGATTTAGTGTGAATATACATTTTAAACAAGTAAATCTTTAAAATATATGAGAGCATAACCAACAAAAAAAAGGCGGAACTGCTCGATTGCTTTTCTGCACTCCCGGCATCGCCAAACGCCTCACACGTAGAAAAGCACGAACAGCTCACGCCCAGATAGGACATGAGCCTTCGTCTGCTTGTTCTCACGTGTTGAATATTGGCGATTTCAGAGTGCGAGAAACAAGGACAAAGTCCAAGTTAAAATATGTCTTGATCTACTGCACAGCTTGCTGTCAGTAGATGTCGAAAATGTCAGCTATTTAAGTCATATTATTTGATTTTTGAATGGTGAATACTATTTTACGTTTACTTCAGTATCTCGTGGAATGGGTCAAAGAAAAGTATGTGTATGATTCCGTATTGCCCCATCATAAAAAATATTCTTGGTGAACGCGTGTCGGTTACTCGATTTGCATTTCCGCTTTCATCAGTGTATAATCCTACGTGATAAATCAGTGGATAACCAATGCTTTTGTTGGGTGTAAGCCGTTGCAATTGTTCGCGGAGAGTCTTGCTGAAGTTTGTGGAGTGATACAGATGCAACTCTCGTTTCATTTCTTCTAAATCATCAATACTTTTACCAGAAAGGTACTTCATGATGCGAAAATAGTTGGAAGTATCGGTGGGTGTCATCTCTTGTTGGAAACCATACTGTCCAGTCAAATCCACAAGGTCGTAACTAATCAACAGCGGTAGGCTCTTTGACAGACGTATATCCTCGTAAGAGATGGTGTCACCGATGTGTGCAGGGGAATGAATGGCACGGAGGTCATCTTCATCAATATCAATGTCAATCATACCAGTGTCCTTCTGCTACGGTTAAAATCATGACGTACCTTGTAATATCGGTACATCGTGTCCAGTGACAATTCTCGTTCGCTGCGTTCAAAGGGAAGGAGTCCTTCACGCTGTTCGCACCATGGCTCTTCGCAGTGAGTCATCAGTACCAACTCATCTTGGGTCTTCGTGCCATAGAGGGTGAGAATACGGTCGGAAAGGGTTATCTGATCCTTACTTAGATTCATCTTGATAGCCAGTAATGAAATCAGTTCGTCAAAAGGCTTGTCAATATCCTGTGAGTCACAGAAATGCTCCTTGCAGAATTCGTCATACACTCCCAAGACATGGTTATAGGCATAATAAACAGAGGGATAAACCGGACCGTTCACCCATGCTTGAGGTGCTTCTGCAAACAATGTCTGTTCGCGACCGAAGAACACCATGCTCCATGCCTGCTCGTAGTATAGCAATTTCTGCAACTTCATAGGGCTAAGAGATAGTCCTTTCTGGAGAGCAGAAAGTCCAAGGAAATTGGTGTAGTCAGACAATTGTATCATATCTTTTTCTTTTGTATTAATTCCTTTATTGTGTAAGCCTTTAATGAATCAAAAAACTTACGTAAAGTGATTTCATTATGGATTTATAGATACTCTTTTGTGTCAAGGGAAGATTTGTTTTCCGTTGCAAAAGTATGTAATATTTCCGAAACGTGCAAATAATACGTCCAATTATTTACTGTTATAACTAAAGATTTCGCATCCGTTATGGCGGCTTAAAACGGTTTCAAAGGAACCTATGCTGCCTTGTGTGGTTTCTTCATGTGTGCAGCCTGACGGCAAACCTCTTCGTAGTAGTCTCATTGCTCGAGATTAGTGTTTGTGAATAAGCCAAGAGCAGTTATTTAAAGAACTGAATATTCTTGCCTTTTGAAATGGACTGAAAATATAGATAGAAAGCAATTCACAAAACACTTTGCAACTGAGTTGCAGAAATAATGTCGTAACTTTGCAGCGTAAATAAGAAAATTGTGCAAAGTTATGGACGTAGTAATGGATGTGCTTAATGAGATTTGGGTGCTGCTCAATGAGATGGCACCTTATTTGCTGCTGGGTTTCCTGCTGGCAGGTGTGATGCATGTGTATGTGCCTGGTACGCTGTATCGAAAGTATCTGAGTCATCGCAATATGAAGAGTGTGGTCAATGCCGCCTTTCTGGGTGTGCCTCTGCCTCTCTGCTCGTGTGGCGTCATCCCTACCGCTATGGGACTTCGTCGCGAGGGAGCCAGCAAGGGAGCCACCACTTCGTTTCTCATCTCCACGCCACAAACGGGAGTGGACAGCATCATCGCCACCTACAGTCTGATGGGACTTCCCTTTGCCGTGCTGCGCCCCATAGTGGCATTCTTTACTGCCATCTTCGGCGGTTGGCTGGTGAACAAGACTACGAAGCACCAGCATAAGCGACACACACATCATGCCCAGTACGACAACGATCCCCTGCGTACCGATACGGATGGCATGCTGTATGAGTACAGCGGATATGAGTCGGGCGAAACACCCGTGCTGGCTGTACGTCCGGGCGAGCACGATTCCAAGCATTCGCACCACCACCACCGCCATCATCATCGCCACCACCATCATTCTTTCTTGGGTAAGCTGGGCAAGATGCTGCGACGACTGGGCGAGGTGCTTTGCTATGCCTTTGTTGAGATGATGGAGGACATCGGCAAGTGGCTCATCATCGGCTTGATTGTGGCAGGTTTGATAACGGCCTTGGTGCCCGACAGCTGGTTCACCATATTTCAGAATAACTCGCTTCTGAGCATTCTGTTCGTACTGCTGTTCAGCATTCCCATGTACCTCTGTGCTACTGGTAGCATTCCCATTGCCGTGGCTTTGATGCTGAAGGGACTCACACCCGGTGCTGCCTTGGTGCTGCTGATGGCAGGTCCTGCCAGCAATGCGGCTTCCATCATGGTAATACGCAAGGTGTTGGGAAAGCGCACGTTGTGGGTATATTTGCTGTCTATCGTACTGGGTGCCATTGCCTTCGCATTGGTTATCGACTACCTTTTGCCCAGAGAGTGGTTCACCTATGCCCTGAAGGCCAAGGCAACCTGCTGTGAGGAAGGTCCCAGCGTATTCAGTATCGTATGCACGGCCTTGATGGGATTGCTGCTCATCAATGCGCTCACGCCTCTGAAATTCTGGAAGAGCAAGGGATGCAGTTGTGGACACGACCATGAGGGACATTCGCATGGCCATCACTCACATGAGCATCACAGCCATCACTCACACGAGCATCACAGCCATCACTCACATGAGCATCATGAGCACGAAAGCGAGTCGCCTGCTCAGCGGTTCTCCGTCAAGGGAATGAACTGCAATCATTGTGCGAGCAATGTGCACAAGGCCATCATGAGTGTGGAAGGCGTAGCATCCGCAGAAGTGTCGCTGCAGGACAACAAGGCCACGGTTAAAGGCACTTTCAGTAAGGAACAGGTGCTTGATGCTATTCGCAGCTTAGGGTTCGATGTGGAGGTCGTGAGTGAGGCATGATGACGGAGTCGCCTGCCATTCTCTGAGATGGCATCTGGTTCTTTTATGTTCAACCAAGACTTCTTCGTCTCATATCTGTAAACGGTATTTTTGGCAATCTATGAGAAATCTATATATTTTATTAGGTATAATGGTCATGTGCTCGGCATGCGGACATTCCGGTCATGCAGAGGCAGAGCATGATGACCACGATGCCCACAAGGAGCATCACGAGGGTCACGACCACGAGGATGGCGTGATAGAGTTCAACGAGGCACAGCGCAAGGCAGCGGGCCTGCAAACGGTGACCTTACAGCCACAGGACTTCCAGGAGGCCATACGTGTCTCCGGACAGGTGACCGAGGCACAGGGCGACGAGGCTGCCGTGGTGGCAAAGAGCGCAGGCGTGCTGACCTTTACGCGCGACCACTTGTCGGAGGGCGCCTCTATCCGAAGCGGTGAGGTGTTTGCCAAGGTGTCGGCGCAAGGCATAGTGGGCGGCGATGCCGTGGCACAGAATGCCGTGCTCTACGATCGTGCCAAGAGTGCCTACGAACGTGCGGAACGATTGGTGGCAGACGGCATTGTGTCGCGTGCCGAATACGAACAGGCAAAGGCCGAATACGAACAGGCACGTCTGGCTATGAATGGAAAGCATACCGGTGCAGTCTCTGCAGCACAGGATGCAAGACAGAAGGGCGCCTCTTCTGGTTCGTCGGTGTCATCGCCTATCACGGGTTTTGTGAAGCGTGTCTTGGTAAAGCAGGGCGAGTATGTGGAGGTGGGACAATTGGTGGCTACCGTCACCAAGAACTGCGACCTACA
>JAZRYI010000118.1:0-14854 GCA_045600665.1 Bacteroidaceae bacterium | reverse complement strand
AGAAAAACCAAAAAAAACAAAAGAAAACAAAAGGAAAACCATAATGTTTTTTCTTGTTTTTGTTCTGTTTATCAAAGGTTTTTCTTAACATGGCGCTTGCGCATAAACAATCAAACACAATTCGTCGAATTCACGTTATTTTAAGTCTCACACGAAGGGTAAAAGATTAAAAGTTTTTATTAAAAGCTGTCCGGATGGCTCTTTTATACTTTTACCCTTCGTGTGAGACAAAAAGAACTTTAGTAGTTGAATTCTCCGAACTCCGACTTGATAGTGAGTGACTTAGGGCCTTCCTCAATGCGACCGATGATCTGGGCATCGATGTTGAATGACTTGCTGATTTCGATAACTTTATCAGCATCTTCTGGCGAGAGATAGACTTCGAGGCGGTGACCCATGTTGAACACCTTGTATGCCTCGGCATAGTCGGTGCCTGACTCCTTGATGATAGCCTTGAAGAGAGGGGGAACAGGGAACATGTTGTCCTTGATGACGCGGCAGTTGTCGCCTACGAAGTGGAGCACCTTGGTCTGTGCGCCGCCTGTGCAGTGCACCATGCCGTGAATCTTTGGACGGAGCTCGTCGAGGAGACGCTTGACCACTGGAGCGTAGGTGCGTGTAGGTGAGAGAACGAGCTTGCCTGCGTTGACAGGAGCACCTTCCACAGCGTCGGTGAGCTTGTATGAGCCTGAGTAAACGAGCTCTTCTGGCACAGCCTTGTCGTATGACTCTGGGTATTTCTCAGCGAGATACTTGTTGAACACGTCGTGGCGTGCTGATGTGAGTCCGTTCGAGCCCATGCCGCCATTGTACTCTGTCTCGTAAGTGGCTTGTCCGCAAGAAGAAAGACCCACGATGACATCGCCTGGACGGATGTTGGCATTGTCTATCACGTCGCTGCGCTTCATGCGGCATGTGACTGTGGAATCGACGATGATGGTGCGCACAAGGTCGCCCACGTCGGCTGTCTCGCCACCTGTGGCATAGATGCCGATGCCCATGTCGCGCATCTGCTGCAGCAGCTCGTCGGTGCCATTGATGATGGCAGAGATGACCTCGCCTGGGATGAGCATCTTGTTGCGTCCGATGGTGGATGACACGAGGATGTTGTCAACCGCGCCCACGCAGAGGAGGTCGTCGGTGTTCATGATGAGAGCGTCCTGAGCGATGCCTTTCCAAACTGAGATGTCGCCAGTCTCTTTCCAGTACATGTAGGCAAGAGATGACTTTGTGCCTGCGCCGTCAGCGTGCATGATGTTGCAGTACTCTGGGTCGCCGCCGAGGATGTCTGGGATGATTTTGCAGAATGCTTGTGGGAAGATACCTTTGTCGATGTTCTTGATGGCGTTGTGCACGTCTTCTTTTGCAGCCGAGACACCGCGCATCATGTATCTCTGTTTGTTGTCAATAGCCATTTTAATATCGTTATTTGTTGTAATTATTAATCTATTTGTAGTCAATTATGCCGCAAAGGTAGTGAAAATTTGCAATATATAATAGTTATGTCAAAATTCTTTCTTAAATTTGCAAACTAATTGAACAAAAAAAGTACAAACAATGGTATTCACAGCACAGCAGATAGCAGGATTCACTGGCGGAACAGTGGACGGAAACCCAGACGCAACAATTTCTACTTTTGCGAAAATAGAAGAAGGAGTGGAGGGCGCTCTTTCTTTCCTGGCTAATGCTAAATACGAAAACTACATATACGAGACAAAGTCGAGCGTGGTGCTCGTCAACAAAGATTTTCAGCCTTCGCAGCCTGTGAGCGCCACTCTTGTGAGAGTGGAGAACGCATACGAGAGCGTGGCGAAGCTGCTCCAGCTCTACCAGAGCATGCAGGAGAAGAGAGTGGGCATCGACTCGCTTGCCTTCATCCACCCTACGGCAAAGATTGGCAAGGACTGCTACATCGGCCCATTCGTGGCTATCGCTGAAGGCGTGGAGATTGGCGATGGATGCGTGCTGCACCCTCATGCGACTGTGGGCAGAAATGCCAAGGTGGGCGAAGGCACGGAGATATACAGCAACGCTGTGATCTATCACGACTGCGTGGTGGGCAAGCGCTGCGTGCTTCACGCTGGATGCGTGATTGGCGCAGATGGCTTCGGCTTCGCTCCTACGGCTGACGGATATGAGAAGATACCTCAGATTGGCATCGTGACTATCGAGGACGATGTGGAGATAGGTGCCAACACCTGCATCGACCGCTCCACTATGGGCAGCACCTACGTGCGCAAGGGCGTGAAGCTGGACAACCTCGTGCAGATAGCGCACAACGTGGAGGTGGGCGCAAACACCGTGATGTCGTCGCAGGTGGGCGTGGCAGGAAGCGCCAAGGTAGGCGAATGGTGCATGTTTGGCGGTCAGGTGGGCATAGCTGGCCACATCACTATCGGCCCGCGCACGAATGTGGGCGCACAGTCGGGAGTGGCTGGCGGCAACATGGCAAAGCGCGGCGGTGCTACGCTGATGGGCTACCCTGCTGTGGAGCATCGCAAGTTTGCCAAGAACTCGGCTGCGCTCAATGCTCTTCCCGACCTCTTGAAGGAGGTGGCAGAGCTCAGAAAGGAAATTAATGAATTAAAGAACAAATAAGAAGAATGCAAAAGCAACAGACTTTAGGCGCGTCGTTCACTCTGCAAGGCAAGGGACTGCACACAGGACAGCACATCACTGCCGTGTTCAATCCAGCAGCAGAGAACCACGGCTATAAGATTCAACGTACAGATATTGAAGGACAACCAACCATCGACTGCTCGGCAGACCTCGTGGGCGACACGCAGCGAGGCACTGTGCTCGTGAGCGGTGAGATAAAGATAAGCACCATCGAGCATGCCATGGCGGCTCTCTATGCTTCGGGCATAGACAACTGCCTCATCCAGCTCGACGGACCAGAGATGCCTATCCTCGACGGCAGCGCTCTTCCTTTCATCGAGGAGATAGAGAAAGTGGGCGTGGCGGAGCAGAACGCCAACAAGGACTACTATGTGGTGAAGCGCAAGATGGAAATCAAGGGCGAGAATGGCGAGCATCTCATCCTCTTGCCAGACGAGGAGTTCTGCGTGAATGCACAGATCGCCTTCAACTCGAAGGTGCTGGCAAGCCAGTTCGCTACGCTCGACACGCTTGCCGACTTCAAGAGCGAGATTGCTTCGGCACGCACATTCGTGTTCGTGCGCGAGATTGAGCCGCTGCTCGACCTTGGACTCATCAAGGGCGGCGACCTCAGCAACGCTATCGTGATATACGAGAACGAGATGAGCCAGGAGCGATTTGACAAGCTTGCTGACACGCTGGGCATTCCTCACATGGATGCCACTCAGCTGGGCTATCTCAACACCAAGCCTCTCACATGGCCTAACGAGACTGCTCGACACAAGCTGCTCGACATCATCGGCGACCTTGCTCTCATTGGCAAGCCAATAAAGGGACGCGTGATTGCCACTAAGCCTGGACACACTATAAATAATAAGTTCGCGCGCGCAATAAAGAAGGACATCAAGAAGCACGAAGTGCAGTGCCCAGCCTACGATCCAAACGAGGCTCCTATCATGGACGTGAACCGCATCCGCGAATTGCTCCCACACCGCTATCCTATGCAGCTTGTTGACAAGGTGCTGAGCATAGACGAGAACGAGATCGTGGCTGTGAAGAACGTGACAAGCAACGAGCCTTTCTTCACAGGACACTTCCCACAGGAGCCTGTGATGCCAGGAGTGCTTCAGGTGGAGGCCATGGCGCAGGCAGGCGGATTGCTCGTGCTCAACACAGTGGAGGAGCCTGAGCGCTGGTCCACTTACTTCATGAAGATAGACAATGTGAAGTTCCGCAAGAAGGTTGTGCCAGGCGACACGCTCATCTTCAAGGTGAAGCTGCTCGGCCCGCTGCGCAGAGGCATCGCTTCGATGGCAGGTCTGGTGTTCGTGGGCGAGAACGTGGTGGCAGAGGCAGAATTTACAGCTCAAATTGTTAAGAATAAGTAAAATATGATTAGTCCATTAGCTTATATAGATCCAGAAGCAAAGATTGGCGAGAATTGCGAGATTGGCCCATTTTGCTTCATTGACAAGAATGTTGTCATTGGAGATAACAATGTTTTGATGAACAGCGTCACTCTCTTGAGCGGCACAAGAATGGGAAATGGCAACACGCTTTTCCCTGGAGCCGTGATAGGCGCTGTGCCACAGGACTTGAAGTTCCGCGGCGAGGACACAACAGTGGAGATTGGCGACAACAACAAGATTCGCGAGAACGTGACTATCCATCGCGGCACAGCCAGCAAGGGCAAGACCACTGTGGGCAGCAACAACCTCATCATGGAGAATGCGCACATCGCTCATGACTGCGAGTTTGGCAATGGCATCATCATGGGCAACTCTACCAAGCTGGCTGGCGAGGTGATTGTGGACGACAATGCCATCATCAGCGCTGTGGTGCTTGTGCATCAGTTCTGCCGAATCGGCGGCTACGTGATGGTGCAGGGCGGAAGCAAGACTCCAAAGGACATTCCTCCTTTCATCATGGCAGGCAAGGATCCTATCTCATACTATGGCTTGAACATCGTAGGTCTCAGACGACGTGGTTTCAGCAACGAAATCATCGACAACATTCATCATGCTTATCGTCTCATCTACAATTGCAATCTCACTCTCAATGAGGCAATTGAGGCTATCAGAGAAGAGGTGCCAATGAGCAAGGAGATTGAGTATATCATTGACTTCGTAAGCAATTCAAAGCGCGGAATTATCCGATAGAATATGGTATATAGATTCACTATCATCTCTGATGAGGCTGATGGCTTCATGAGAGAAATCAAAATTGATGCTGACGCAAAGTTCTTGGAACTGCACAAGCTCATACTCGAGTCGTGCGGATACGAGGACGATCAGATAACTTCGTTCACAATCTGCGATAATGGCTGGGAGAAAGGACAGCAAATCACGCTCGAGGACATGGGCGCAGGCATGGATGAAGATGTCTATCTCATGGCAGAAACTGAGCTCAGCGAGTTCCTCGAAGATGAGAAGCAGCACATGCTCTACACGTTCGACCCTCTCGCTGACCGCATTTTCTTCATCGAGCTGACTGAGATTCAGACAGGCAAGTCGATGGCTCAGGGCGCTGTGACACGCTCTTATGGCGAGCCTCCTGTGCAGGTGCTCGACTTCGACGAGATGTTTGCACGCAACCCAATCATTGACTCAGAGTCTATCCTCGACGATGACGACGACATGTTCGGCAACGAGATTGACGATGACGAAATAGGTCTCGAAGGACTCGACATCTCGGACGGCGAGCCTGGTTGGATGGGATGAAAACTCTTGTAGTGATACTTGGTCCTACAGGCGTGGGAAAGACGGAGCTGAGCCTGCAAGTGGCTGAGCGCTTCGGCTCGCCTGTCATCAATGCTGATTCGCGTCAGATATACAAGGACATAGAGATTGGCACAGCTGCTCCCACAGCGGAGGAGATGGCGAGGGTGAAGCACCACTTCGTGCACACGCTGGCGCTGGATGAATACTACAGCGCAGCTGAGTATGAGAAAGATGTGCTTGCTTTGCTCGACGAGCTCTTCAAGACTCAGGATGTGGCTGTTCTCTCTGGCGGAAGCATGATGTATATCGATGCTGTGACTAAAGGCATTGACGACATTCCTACGATAGATGATGAGACGCGCCAGTTGATGAAGCAGCGCTTCGAAGAGGAAGGTCTTGAGCCTCTGCTTGCAGAGCTGAAGCTGCTGGATCCTGAGTATTACGAAATCGTGGATAAGAAAAACCACAAACGTGTTGTGCATGCTTTGGAGATTTGCTACATGACAGGCAAAACCTACACTTCATTCCGCAAGAACACAGCAAAATCGCGCCCATTCCGCATACTGAAGTTCGGACTGCAGCGTGAGCGAGAGAACCTCTTCACTCGCATCAATCAGCGTGTGGATAAGATGATGCAGGAGGGATTGCTGGACGAGGTGAGAAGCGTGTATGACCAGAAGCACTTAAATTCGCTCAACACCGTTGGCTACAAGGAATTGTTCAACGTCCTGGATGGCGAGTGGGAATTGCAGATGGCGGTGGAGAGAATAAAGAAGAACACAAGGGTGTATGCCAAGAAGCAGATGACTTGGTATAAGCACGACACAGATATCCATTGGCTCAATGCTGATGAGATGAGTGCCATGGAAATGCTAAATGTGATAGAAAATGAAATCAGTTTTCAGTAAGGCGTGGAAGGGCGTTGTATCTGTATGGCATTGGTATGCAAGTCAGTACAGAGGTGAGTGGTATCAGAGGGTTGTGACTCCGATAGCATCGTTGTTCGTTTTCTTTTTCCTGTATCTCGGAGCTGTGGATGTGAATTTCCTCGGCTTGTTTGGCGTGTCGCCGACCATGGAAGTGATACAGAATCCAATCAGCAATGAGGCTTCGCTGATATACAGCGCAGACAGTGTGCTGATGGGTAAGTTCTTCAACGAGAACCGTTCTCCAGTCAAGTTTGAGGAGATTTCTCCATACGTGGTGGATGCTCTCATCTCTACTGAGGATGAGCGTTTCTATCTGCATCATGGCATTGACTATCAGGGACTCTTCGCAGCGTTCAAGGACATGGCGAAGGGCAATCCGCGTGGAGCAAGCACTATCACGCAGCAGCTGGTGAAGAATCTGTTCAAGATTCGCTCGCAGTATTCCACAGGCCTTCTTGGAAAGGTGCCAGGGCTTGGCATCTTGGTGATGAAATCGAAGGAGTGGATCACCGCTATCAAGATCGAGAACATGTACAGCAAGAAGGACATCCTGACGCTGTATCTGAATACCGTAGATTTTGGCAGCAATGCTTTCGGCATCAAAACTGCAGCAAAGACCTATTTCAAGACAACTCCACAGAACCTTACCGCAGAGCAGGCTGCTGTGCTGGTTGGGTTGCTGAAGGCTACCACTACTTACAATCCTAAGGTGAATCCTGACAAGAGTCTTGAGCGCAGAAATGTGGTGCTGAACAATATGTACACTCACGGCAAGCTCACAGCAGAAGAGCGCGACTCTCTGTCGCAGATTCCTATCAACCTCAACTTCAACGTAGAGAACACCTACGATGGTCAGGCTCAGTACTTCCGCGAGGCAATCAAGGATTACTTGTCCGACTGGTGCAGAGAGAATGGCATCGACCTCTATTCTGATGGATTGAAGATATACACCACTATAGATACTCGCATGCAAAGATATGCGGAAGAAGCTGTGCAGAAGCAGATGCGCATCATTCAGCGCAACTTCAACGAGCATTGGGGCTGCCTTGCTCCTTGGCGTGATGAGAGAGGCAAGGAAATTGCTAATTTCATTGAGGATATAGCAAAGCGAAGCGAGTATTACAAGATACTGAACGAGAAGTTCAGTGGCAATGCTGATTCCATCGATTTCTATATGAATCAGCCACATAAGGTCAAGGTGTTTGATTACAACGACAAGAAGCACTTCGTAGAGAAGGAAATGAGCACTATGGACTCAATCCGCTATATGGTCAAGTTCATGCATTGCGGCTTTGTGGCTATGGAACCTCAGACAAGCTATGTGCGCGCTTGGGTTGGCGACGTGGATTTCAATAGCTGGAAGTATGACAAGGTTACGGCTATGCGCCAGCCTGGTTCTACGTTCAAGCTGTTTGTGTATGCGTCAGCGTTTGAGAACAATGACAGCATCACGCCTACCACTCATTACATAGACAGCTATGTCAGCATACAAGTGCCTGATGCAAAGAGCCCTAACAAGAAGAAGACTTGGACGCCGCACAATGCTGATGGACATTGCACAAATGGAAGCATGACGCTGAAGTCGGCTTTTGCCAAGTCGGTGAATACTATTGCGGTGAAAGTTGGTCAGGACACAGGCATTGACAATGTGGTGAACATTGCACATGCAATGGGTGTGCAGAGCAAGCTTGACGCTACTCCGTCTCTTGCCCTTGGTGCAAGCGACATGACGCTGCTGGAACTCGTCAATTCTTATTCTACTGTCATGAACGATGGCATGTATAGAAAGCCAATTCTTGTGACGAAAGTTGTGGATCGCGATGGCGAAGTGATATACGATTGCGACATCGACGAACGTGATGCTCAGAGAGCTATGCGATACAAGACTGCGTTCTACATGCAGCGAATGCTTTGGGGCGGCGTGTATGAGGGCGGCACGTCTTCGTCTGTGAGGGTGTACTGCAATCATTACGACACAGAGTTTGGTGGCAAGACAGGTACGTCGAGCAATCATTCCGATGCTTGGTTTGTGGGATGTTCGCCAAATCTTGTTGGCGGAGCGTGGGTAGGCGGTGAGTATCGCTGCATCCATTTCCGTACAGGTGCTCTCGGCCAGGGCAGCAAGACTGCGCTACCTGTTTTTGGCATATTCATGGACAAGGTGCTTCGCGATCCAAACTTCAAGCAGTATCATGCCAAGTTCCCTGCAGCGAAAGAAGATATTCCTGCTAATACATACCTTGGCAGCGGAACGTATATCTACTCAAACTCGTATGATGAAGAGGAAAATGAGGGTGATGAGTACGACTATGACTATGATAGCGAAGGCTTTGAGGGTGATGACGAGTATTACGAATATGACTCAGAAGGGAATAGCAGCGACAACACAGGTGTTGAATCACTTTAGTAACTAACTACGAACAAGAATCAGCGTGGAGATAAACCAAATCGATACAAATAATCCTCAGTTTAAGAATGCACTCGATTTGGTGCAATTCACAAACCAGTCCGTCTTTCTGACAGGAAAGGCGGGCACTGGCAAATCCACATTTCTGAAATACATTTGCAGCATCACAAAGAAGAAGTATGTGGTGCTGGCTCCTACTGGTATTGCTGCCATCAATGCAGGCGGCAGTACTCTTCATAGCTTCTTCCACTTGCCTTTCTATCCTCTTGTACCTGATGATAGCAGGTTTCAGGGCAGAAGGATTCGTGAGTTCTTGAAATACAATAAGGAACAGATCAAGCTGCTAAAACAGCTCGACCTCATCATCATAGACGAGATCTCGATGGTGAGGGCAGACATAATTGATTTCATTGACAGAATTCTCCGCACATTCTCTGGTTGCTCTCGTTTGCCTTTTGGCGGCAAGCAGTTGCTGTTTGTAGGTGATGTGTTTCAGCTTGAGCCCGTAGTAACTCGCGACGAACGTGACATCTTGCAACGATTTTACGAGACACCTCATTTCTTCTCTGCGAGAGTATTTAAAGAAATCCAGCTTGTGTCAATTGAGCTAACTAAAGTGTATAGACAAAACGATAGTGTTTTTGTCAATGTGCTTGACCATATCCGCACCAACACTGCTTCTACACAAGACCTTCTGCTGCTCAACACTTGCGTGGATCAAGACATCTCAGGTGAAGAAGGTTTGTTCGTAACTCTCGCTGCACGACGCGATGTTGTTGACCATATCAATCAACAAAACCTTGCTGACATAGATGGTGACCCGATAGTATTCACTGGCGAAATACGTGGAGAGTTTCCAGAAAGTATGCTTCCAACGCTTCTTGACCTCGAACTGAAGGTTGGCGCACAAATCATCTTCATCAAGAATGACCAAGACCATCGTTGGGTGAATGGCACTATCGGCATGATAACGGGCATGGATGAAGAGGGCAAGTTCCTGTACATACACACAGACGACGGCGAAGACTTTGACGTGGAGAGAGCTATGTGGGCAAATGTGCGCTACACATATAATGAAAAAGAGAAGAAGATTGAGGAAGAAGAGCTTGGCACGTTCACACAGTTCCCCGTTCGCTTGGCTTGGGCTATAACCATACACAAAAGCCAAGGCTTAACTTTCAGCAAAGTTGCCATCGACTTTACAGGAGGCGTGTTTGCAGGAGGTCAGACATACGTTGCTTTGAGCCGCTGCCGCTCGCTTGATGGGTTGCAGCTGAAAAAGAACATTAACCAATCTGATGTATTTGTCAATCCTAATATTGTAAAGTTCTCAAAGCAGTTCAACAATCAGCAAGCTGTGCAGCTTGCACTGAAACGTGCCACTGCCGACATTGAGTATGCCGATGCCAGCAAGGCGTTCGACGAGGGCAATTTTGGTGAATGCCTCGATCATTTCTTTCTTGCTATACATGCTCGCTACGACATCGAGAAAGAATACGCAAAGCGTTATCTGCGTAGGAAACTCGGCGTGATAAACGTGCTGAAGGCTGAGATTGAAAGCCTCAAGAAGCAGTTGAAGGAGAAGCAGGACGAGATAAATGAGATGCAGTTTGTGATGAACGACTATGCCAGGGAGTATTTCCTCCTCGGTGAGGAATGCGTGAGCATGAATGAGCCTGCTGCCGCTATCACGAACTATGATAAAGCTATCAGAATGAATCCTCGCTACGTGGAAGCTTTTGTGGAAAAGGCAAAGGTGCAGCTCGGCATGGGCAGGCTTAGGGATGCGTTGCATACGGTGAATCAGGGACTCGACATAAATCCTCTTCATTTCAAGTCAATATACACTCGTGGCAAGATTCTCTTCAAGATGCAGGACTACGAAATGGCATCGTACGATTTGAACAGGTGCACAAGCCTGAAAGATGATAATATCAGTGCTCACCAACTCTATGGCGACATCCTTGCGGCTATGGGAGACGAGACTTCTGCCGCTTTGCAATGGGCACTTGCTGAGCGGTTGAAGAAGAAAAAGAAGAGAAAGGAATAGGGAATTTGATGGCGTGTAGAAGTGAATGCTTTTTTTTGAGAATGCGTGCGTCAAAAAGAAAAATTTCGCATTAAGAGGAAAACGCATAACCGAAGGCGAAGCTCAAGAATGTAACATAAAAGCTTTTTAAACAAATTCAGCAGGGTGTTCACACATCCTGCTGAATTCTGTTAACCCTGAAGGGTTGAACATTACTATGAAAAACTAACTCTGAAAAAATTACTTTATTTACTGAGTGCAAAGTTAGCATTTGTAAAAATAAGAACAAAAAAAAAGTAGGTAAAATTTTTACTTTACCTACTTTTTGAACAACGTATTTCGTTTTTTCGCATTTAAGTGTTCAATTGTTCCAAAAATCCCACGAAGCAAGAGCCTGCAAAATCAGCATCTCAAGACCATTTTTTACAACTGCGCCCTGTGCTGCACCCTTCTTCATGAAGAGGGTTTCGTCTGGATTATAGACGAGGTCGTAGAGCAGATTGTTGCTTGTCATTGCCTCGTATGGAAGCTTAGGACACTCATCGGTGTGAGGATACATTCCGCTTGGTGTGCAGTTCACAATCACCTCATATTCCTTGACAGCATCTGCATCGAGATTCTCGTATGTGACACAGTCAGGGCGTTCGTATCTGCTAACGAACACAGTCTCCAAGCCGAGCTTCTCTGTCAGTCCGTAGTGAATAGCTTTCGATGCGCCTCCAGTGCCGAGAATGAGTGCTTTCTTGTGGTGAGGTTTTAGTAGTGGTTCGATACTGCGTACGAAACCAATCACGTCGCTGTTGAAACCAGTGAGCTTAGTTTCGTTGCCGAAATGCTCTACCTTCGCTACATTCACTGCGCCGATGGCACGAGCCTCAGGACTAATCTCGTCGAGAAAGCTCATCACCTTCTGCTTGTATGGGATTGTCACGTTCAATCCGCGCAGCTCTGGGTTCGCAGCTATGACTTCAGGAAATTCATCGATGGATGGAATCTCGAAATTGAGATACTGTGCATTGATGCCTTCTGCTTCAAACTTGTCGTTGAAGAAACTTCTGGAAAATGAGTGGCCAAGTGGATAGCCTATAAGTCCGTATTTGTCCATATAGAAGCCCCCTCCTAACCTCCCCACTTTAGGGGAGGGACACCATGCGGGGTGGGGTGTCGTAATCTTTATTTCTCAGCTGTGTAGAGAATGCACATGCCGAAGATCAGTCGTTTGTAGTTGGCGTTCTTGAACCCTGCCTGAGTGATGATGGCTTGCATTCGCTCTGCTTGTGGTACTGCGTCCATCGTTTCGGGCAGGTAAGAATAAGCTGAAGCATCTTTCGACATGAGTTTGCCGAGCAGAGGCATCATCGCTTTCTTATACACCCAGAAGAGTTGTTTCATCGGGAATGAGACTGGGGTGCAGAGGTCAACCACGCTCAGATGACCACCTGGAGTGAGCACACGGTGCATTTCCTTCAGGCATTGGTCGAGGTTTTGGAAGTTGCGAAGAGCAAATGCCGAGATGACAGCATCGAAGGAGTTTGAATTGAACGACATGCAAGCGCAATCCTCGTTGCGAAACTCAATCTTGTCGAGCAATCCTAATCGAGTCACCTTCTCTCTGCCTATCTGCATCATTCCCTCGCTGATGTCGCATCCAACGATGTGAAGTGGGTTGAGCTGCTGCTGTGCAAGTATGGCAAAGTCGCCTGTGCCAGTGGCAATGTCGAGGATGTTTCCCTTGCCAGGTTCTCCGTGCTTGGCGGTGAAGAATGGCTTGAGATAGTCAATGGCATTCTTTCGCCAAATCTTGTCTATCCCGAATGAAAGAGAATGATTCAGAAGGTCGTAAGAATGAGCGATGTTGTCGAACATCCGTTCCACCTGCTCACGCTTGCTACCTTCTGAATCGTAAGGCTTTATTTCTTCTTGCTTATACATTCTTGTTAGTGAAATGTGAGCTTTTCACTATTCACTATTTATTATTAAGATACTCCTTCACGTTCTTCTCAATCACCGCTGCGAGATCCTCATTGCCTGCTTCCTTCACGAACTTCTCGCCTGTGATGCCCTCGTAGAGTTCGATGTAGCGCTCTGAAACAGATTCTGCATACTCATCTGTGATTTCTGGCATCACCTGTCCAGGTTCGTTCATGAAGTTGTGCTCGATTAGCCACTGACGCACGAACTCCTTAGAGAGCTGCTTCTGTGGTTCGCCCTTTTCAAACTTTTCCTCATATCCCTCAGCGTAGAAGTAGCGACTTGAGTCAGGAGTGTGCACCTCGTCGATGAGGTAAACCTTGCCATCATGCTTGCCGAACTCATACTTTGTATCTACAAGAATGAGTCCCTGCTTAGCTGCGATTTCCTGACCACGAGCAAAGAGCTTGCGAGTGTAGTCCTCCATCACCTCATAGTCTTCCTTTGAAACAATACCCTGAGCGATAATCTCTTCCTTCGAGATGTTGAGGTCGTGGCCTTCGTCAGCCTTAGTAGTTGGAGTGATGATAGGCTCTGGGAATCGCTCGTTCTCGCGCATTCCATCTGGCAGCTTTACGCCACAGATCTCGCGGCAGCCATTCTTGTAGTCGCGCCATGCCGAACCTGTGAGGATGCCACGGATGATCATCTCCACGCGGAAACCCTCGCACTTCAAGCCAACTGTCACCTGTGGGTGAGGAGTGGCAAGCTTCCAGTTAGGGCAGATATCGGTAGTTGCGTCAAGGAACTTAGCTGCAATCTGGTTGAGCACCTGACCCTTGAAAGGGATACCCTTAGGAAGCACTACGTCGAATGCCGAGATGCGGTCGCTGGCAATCATTACCATGATATCATCGTTGATGAAATAACAGTCGCGAGTCTTGCCGCGATACACACCTGTCTGACCAGGGAAGTTGTAATCAGTTTTTAATAAAGCGTTCATCTTGTTTGTCTTTTTCGTATTTATTATATGCATTTACAATTCTTGTCACAAGGCGGTGGCGCACGATATCCTTTTCATTCATCTCGATGAACGAGATGCCTTTCACCTCTCCCAGCACTTCCTTCGCTTCTTTCAGTCCGCTCTTCACACCCCTTGGGAGGTCAATCTGAGTCATGTCGCCAGTTATGATCATCTTCGTGTTCTGCCCCATGCGCGTGAGGAACATCTTGATTTGCTGAGTGGTCGTATTTTGCGCCTCGTCCAGGATCACCACTGCATCGTTCAGGGTACGTCCTCGCATGAAAGCCAGCGGAGCAATCTGGATGATGTTCTGCTCCATGTACTCTGTCAGTTTCTGAGCAGGAATCATGTCCTGCAGAGCATCGTACAGCGGCTGAAGGTATGGATCTATCTTGTCCTTCATGTCGCCAGGCAAGAAGCCGAGTTTTTCGCCTGCCTCCACAGCAGGGCGTGATAGGATGATCTTACGGATTTCCTTGTTCTTCAAGGCTCGCACGGCAAGCGCAATGCTCACGTATGTCTTGCCCGATCCTGCTGGACCGATGGCAAACAGCATATCATCATCATAGTATGCCTGCACCAGCTTCATCTGATTCTCTGAACGTGGAGTGATAGGCTTGCCAGTCACGCTGTAGCAGATAGCTGAGCTGTCAGCATTCCCATTGCTCTGTTCCCCCTTGATGATGGAGAGAATCACTTCCTCGCTGAGCGAATTGTACTTGGCGCAATGGTTCTGCATCTTCTCAATGTTTTCCTCAAATGCACACATTTCTTCCTCGTCGCCCATCACCTTGATGATGTTGCCACGAGCCACGATGCGAAGCTTTGGATACAGAGCCTTTATCATCTGCAAGTGAACATTGTTCACGCCATAAAACGTTACGAGGTCTATATCCTCGAGTGCTATCATTTTTTCTATCATAGTGCAAAGATAGGTAAAAAAAACAAACGACCACCAAAATGGTGGCGAAAACGATAGCAATAGTCTGTAAAAAACATAAAAATGCAGCAAAAACAATATGTTCACATTGCTTTTGTGCGACACCTTGGCGTGAATGAGTTTGCAGATCTCGATGATTGCATTCTTTATTTCAGATTATTGTTGTCCGCTAAAACTTAATTGCTCGCATACACACGTATGCACGCACATGCATGCCACGAAAAACAAAAAAATGGGCTGATTCCTATTCGAGGAGTCAGCCCTATTTGGTAATTTTGCAGCTGCTAAACAAACAA